>CALHOU010000195.1 GCA_938035945.1 uncultured Granulosicoccaceae bacterium | reverse complement strand
GGCGGCCATCGTAGGCTAAGACGGTATTTTTAATCCCATTGCGAAGTATGTGGGTCCACGCCACACAATTTATAAATACTACTCTTGCTTGGCATTAGCATAGTTTTGTAGTATTAATGATCAAATTAAAATTAAGCAGCGACAGATTTGTCGTCTGCATCACATGTGTAGATATGGCTGATTTTTAATTGCGAATCCAAACGAATAGGACCATGGCTTTTGAATTGAGCAATTATTAGGCTACCGACCCACACAAAAAACGAAACTCAACAAAACACACACTTTGCGCTTAGTGCTATTGGGTAATTGACTATGGGGCTTTAGTATTAGTGCGTCCCCACAACAACTACACTCTATCTGTCTTGTCACCGATTTGTAGTATTTTGCTTACTCCCGCCGTAACGTAGACTCTTCTCTCATGGGGAATTGCTTTAAACGATAAGTTGTTTTAATCAGTCCATTTATTACTTTATTCTGCCAGGCACGACCAATGGTATTTATCACTAAACGGAGTTTAGCCACGATGCCGTTTCTTCAAAAGCGTTTTTACAAAGACAGCGCATATCGCGATACTGGGTCGCTGAGCAAAACGGCTTCGCCTTCCATAGACTTGCCGGCGAAAACAAATCTATTTAATCTCTCTGGCAGTTCCGTTAAAAAATCTTCTCGAACCGCAAACGCAATGACAGTGGATGTTGAGGATTATTTCCAAGTATCTGCGTTTGAAAACTATATCGCTAGAGAAAGTTGGAGTAAATTAGAGTGCAGGGTGGAGCGCAATGTGGATGCGATTCTGGAATCCTTTTCTAATAAAAATATAAAAGCAACTTTCTTCACCTTAGGTTGGCTCGCACAACGTTACCCGCACATGATAAAACGTATTGTTGCGGACGGGCATGAACTAGCTTCACACGGCTGGGAACACATTCGTGTATTTCATCAAACTCCCGAAGAATTTCGTGCAGATATTACGAAGGCTAAACAGGTACTTGAAGATACATCTGGCTCACCCGTGCTTGGCTACCGTGCAGCAAGCTATTCGATAAATAAGACAAACCTTTGGGCGCACGATATTCTTCGAGAGGCTGGTTACTTATACAGTTCCAGTATTGCGCCCATAGCTTACTCAGAATACGGAATCGCTGATGCACCCAGGTTTGCGCACTATCGCTCAGGTGAGAAAAAAGTGGACGGTCCGTCAGACGACGCTATTTTGGAAATTCCTATAACCACCATGGCTGTTCCAACCAAGAATATTCCGTGTGGTGGGGGTGGTTGGTTCAGACTATATCCTTATCATTTAAGCAAGTGGGCCCTGCAATGGGTAAACCAGCATGATAAGCAAGCAGCTGTTTTTTATTTCCACCCATGGGAGATAGACCCGGAACAACCACGACAGAAAAACCTGGATTGGAAAACAGAATTTCGTCACTATCAGAATTTAACTCGCATGGAATCAAAACTTGATCGGCTGCTTTCGGACTTTAATTGGTGCCGAATGACAGATGTTTATGATGTGTATGCGGGTAGATCACCTGCGTCAACCGACTCCACTGTCACCTTGATGCAGCGCTAGAAAGTACCGTAGAGCCGAGTATTTCCGAAGAACTCGGAGCGGTTTTTAATAGCAAAGGGAAATTTGTATTGACTGCTCACACTAACAAAAAATTGGAAAGGGAAATAGCAAAAGTAGAATATGCTATGCCTGCCGCCCATAGGCCTTACCCTTGGGGTCGAACCCGTATTTTTGGTGTCTATTGTTCTTCTTTTAGAGTCGTACAAGCAATTATCGAATTTTTTCTAGCTCTCGGTATCGTGTATGCAGCAACCCACTACAAGTTTTCGGCAGATGTTGTAAACGCGCAAGTTCTGCCTAGCGCACTGACTCTTAGCATTGCTTTGAGCATGCTACTGATCGTTTGCAATTGCGGCATGGGACTGTACTGCTCAAAACAAAGCGATCATCCTCCACACGTACTGCGGCGCTTGGCACTTTCATTTTTGTTTTCAATGGTTGCGCTTGCACTGATTTTTTTGCTTGTTGGTGTTCCATTTCATCATATAAACGCCATTGGGATAGCGATGGCACTATCACTCGCTATTTTCTACCTCGTACGAATTGGCCTATTAAAATACAGTTTTGGCACCTCCCTAACCAAAAAGGTGTTAATCGTTGGAGACGGTGAATTAGCAACTGACGTTTTTGACAGACTTTATTCCTACTCAGAAAGCGCCTACAGTTTATTTAGATTAAAGCAGCCCACGGACGTTACACCAGAGCAGTTTGGTGAGCAGTTGCTTTCTATGGTATCCGAGCACAATATTTCAGAAATTGTTCTAGCCTACTCGGATAGACGAAGAAAACTACCCGTATCCGTTTTGATTGATTGCAAACTTTCTGGCATTGCGGTACGTAACCCAGTTGAATTCTTAGAGCGTGAATCTGGGTTGATACATTTTGATTTTCTTGACATGGGCTGGATATTATCGTCAGAAGGTTTCCACGATGACGTAGTAGGGCGATTCGCGAAGCGGTTGCTCGACATTAGTGCAGGGCTTGCGTTGCTTGTTATCGCGTCTCCAATAATTGTTCTAACTGCGCTGGCAATAAAACTGGACAAATCCGGACCTGGGCCAATCTTTTACCGGCAAATAAGAGTTGGACTCGACGGTAAGCTGTTCAAAGTCTGTAAGTTTAGAAGCATGTATACGAATGCTGAGGCTGATGGTAAGGCTCAATGGGCAGCTGAGAATGATGCACGAATCACCAAGGTTGGTGCGTATTTGCGCAAATACAGGCTCGATGAGCTGCCTCAATTGTTCAATGTTCTCAAGGGTGAGATGAGCTTGGTCGGCCCTAGGCCCGAACGGCCAGAGTTTGTATCCCAACTTTCCGATTTACACATGCTTTACTCCGATCGTCATCGTGTAAAACCAGGACTTACCGGATGGGCGCAGATGCGTTTCCCGTACACGGCAAACGCGAACGACTCGATAAAGAAACTGCAATATGATATGTACTACGTCAAGAACAGAAGTTGGCTACTAGACGTGTTGATACTATTGCAAACAGTTGAAGTGGTTTTATGCGGTAAGGGTGCTCGTTAGCCGCTGATTGTTGCAACTCCTGCCATGCTGATATCTCAGATTATCTGAACAGCGCCGATATCGTCCGTCGGCTTCCAAGCAACACGTCAAATACTCCAAGAAAAGTTGCCCCTAATGGATAAAAGTAGAAAAGCAAGTTAACAGGCTTTGGTATTAGTTTTCCAAGGAATGCTCATTCAGATATAATTTTTGGGAATGCGTCCTCGCAAGTAATCCGCTAGCTGAGGCCGAAGCTTACGCCTATTGGGCGACACTGCCTGAAAGGCCAACTCAGCGAATGATATCCAGCATCCAAGGTGTCGAGCAAAAATATTTTATAGAACTTATACGCTGCTTTGTTGCGGCGGCTGAAGAACCGCCACCTGTACCCGATGAATTGAACTGGAAGACGTTTCAGCAGATTGCATATCGGGATCCGCGTTGTTTGCTGCCTCTGGGTCCATTGATTTACCGATCAAACGCACCATGGGATTTAAAAACTGAGATTGCTGCAGGCGCAAAACCACTGCTCAACGAAACCATGCAGAATTTGCGTGCGTTGCCCAAAATACTGAATGCGCTCGACAGTTTAAATATACCCACAGTGGTACTTAAGGGGCCGGCACTTGCGTTTACAGTGTACGACTCTCCGCGTTCTCGCTACATAAGTGACATTGATTTGTTATGCCCCTTTGAACGATTAGAGGAAGCGGGTCGTGCACTTGAAGAGCTGGGTTATATTGCGACTACAGATGGCCGTTCGGTGGATTTTTATGAGAAATATCATTTCCACCAGATATATATAAATTCTGAAGGCGTGCACATAGAAATTCATTGGGACTTAACCGTACCCTCTGATTTTGTCAGATTTGATCCGGACTCATTTTTTCAGAATACTGTTTTGGTGACGACAAAGGATGTCACTTTTTCAGCCTTCACAGCATCCGACTTATTACTGCATATCGTGTCACAGTCAATTCCTGAATTTAACAGTGTGGGGAG
>CALHOU010000194.1 GCA_938035945.1 uncultured Granulosicoccaceae bacterium | reverse complement strand
GATTTTACTTATATCCCCTCGGCTGGTATCGGTGTGAAAATTTCCAAAGAAAAAGCCAAGCCCGATTCGCGGATTGCGTACTCTGATAAAACGCGCCGCTATTTGCGATTACGCACCATGCGTAGTTTAAGGCGTGTGGGTGAACTCGGGCTCGACGACTACGTTGAAATGGCCATGGGCATATTACTCAGCACCCAACCTGAGCATAAAAAGGAGCGTACCGAATCCAGCTTTTATACGTGGGGCGGTGAGCGACGGGTGGTTGTGTATGACGAATATGCGCATATGCTTGCGTTACTCAACATTGCATTCGGTGCCAGTGAGCGATACACATTATCCGGTCGATCGGAAGCGTGGCAACTGAACACCGACCATTCTCAAACCGATAGCCGTGAAGAGATGTTTCCGGAAATTTGGGACAGGCACCCACAAGCTTTACTGCAGTTGTTACTGGAAAGTGATTTGGCACCGGTTCAAGAGTTCGCGGCCAAAGCCATGATCGAGCAAACTGATTTCTTTGAGCACATAAGCGGCGATCAATTGCATGCCTTGTTGATCAAGCATTTTCCGCAAACGCAAGCCCTAGCCTTGTCGATAGCCAAAGCCCGATACGATGCCAACAAGCCGGATTTCAAGTTAGTCTTTCTATTGCTTGATAGTGAATACCCCGACGCTGTTGAACAAGCACGTGAGTGGGTGAGTACGCAACCAAGAACCTATGCATCATCTGTCGAGTTTCTAACTTGGGTAGTAACGGCAAACTCACAAGACGTTCGTCACTGGTGCCGAACCCTGGTTGAAATAAGTGATGAGCGCACGGGCAGGCAACTTGTCGATGAGTTATTAAATTGGTGTGTTGATCTCGATGAAGAGGATATTCACCATGCCCAAATTGATGATGTCGAATGGGTGTTATTAAACCCACTTAAAGAACAAAGCGCGAGTTTGCCTTTCGACAACATTTTGAGGTTACTGGCTCACCCGGAACCTGCTGTGCAAGTTGTAGCCGGACGCCTATTGCTAAACCACGAAAAACCGGCCGAAGATATTCCACCGGCTGTATTCACACGACTGCTTGAATCACCGGTCGCCGAGGTGCGAGGCGTTGGGGTAGAGCTGTTTGCGCAGTTACCCACTGAGGCCATTGTTAGTCAACCCGAACTTGTCGAATCGTTTTGCGTTGCGGATGAGGCGCAAGTGCGCGCCGGTATTCGACCAGCGATTGCTAAACTCGGAAAAGACTATCCAGACTTTAACCAAAAACTGATGCGGCGCTTAGTCGATCGTTTATTCAGAAAAGAAACATCTGAAGGTGTACACGATGATTTGGTAAGTTTGCTTACTACTGAAATGCGCGATACCACTATCACTATTGAAACCTCACTGAATTGGCGCTTGTTGAGTGCGCGTTCGTCGGCGGCACAAACTTTAGGCGTTTGGTTGTTAGATGCGCGAGATCAAAATGACTTTACGGTTCGCCAATGGGCATTTATCGCGCACAACGACAACTTGGCTTGTCGTGAATGGGCGTGGCAGTGCTACAGGCAAAACCCGGAAAAAATTGTTGAGTTTGCCAGCGATGCACTTAGAGTCACCGATGGTGATTGGGAAGATTCACGGCAATTTGGATTTGACTACTTTCGCAATCAATTCCCAGAAAGTGCCTGGGAGCCGCATTTACTCATTTCAATTTGCGACAGTGTGCGCGGCGATGTACAAACTTTCGGCAGAGAACTATTAAGCCGGTTCTTTAAAGACGAACATGGCGAAGAATATTTACTTAAGCTTAGTCAGCATCCATCGGCCAACGTACAATTGTTCGCAAGCAACTATCTTGAACGATTTGCTAGCGGCAGCGTTGAGAGAATGAATAAGCTTGAACTGTATTTCGTAACGGTCCTATCGGGTGTGAATAAAAATCGTGTCAGTAAAAACCGCATTACCCAATTTTTACTTGACGAAGCAGCGCGATCTGAAGCAACTGCGCAACTCGTGGCGCGTGTGTTTTCTCGTCAATCAGTGACGATGGCAATAACGGATAAATCCAAATACCTGGCCGGGATGCGAGATTTAACTTTGCAGTACCCGCAACTTGATATGCCACTGCAGATCAAAACCCGAAAGGTGCTTGGTGGTGTTACCGAGCGTGGGGTGGTTGCAGAATGAAGTTTACTTATAAGTATTTGGGTGCATCGAGCGTAAGCAGCAACTCGAATTCAACGCAAATGAATTTTGCGCCAGATACTTTGCGAAAGCCTACCCATTTTATCGCCACGCTAAATCGACACGTGCCGTTCAGAGAAGCTATTTCCGCCTTAAATAGTGTTGTCGTGTCCGATCTTCGCTTTACACCCAAAGACCGGGAAGCCTATTTCGCATGGGTGCAAGAGCAAGAAGAATCGATGCTGGCAGAATTTATGGCACAAGCCGGGGAGGTTAAGCAAGACGTTGACAGGGTGCGAAGCGAGCTTAAAACCATCAGGCAAGAAAGCGCAAAGATTATGGGGCCGTATCGAAAAGCGGAGGCCAAATATTTTAGCTATTTATACAAACACGATAAAGACGCCTGGTTTGTATTAGACCCCGTTATTACGGTACACCCTGATCAAGTATTCTACGAGTGCTTTAGCCAAGATGAATCCACCTATGGTTGTCTTCGATGTGGTCATAATATTTTTGATCAGGTAGGCGATGTGGCCTATGGCACCACGAACGTTGACTACTCCGCAGCTCTTTATAACGAGTTTCAAAAAATACGTGACTACAAAACCACTGAATTCAGAATAGACCCCGATGGTTTTCAAGTGCAAACAGAGGACGACGATCGGTACATAGAACAAAAAATCGACCTGCCAGACTCCTGGGTGCGCGGTTTTCTGCAAGTTAGTTCTGCGATGACCTTGCCCATGCGCAGTTTTTCGTTAAAGCCCATGGATATACATAATCTTTTGTTTGTATTGCGCAGGCGTAAAGAGCGAGTCAGTCCTCGTTCGATTAGATTTCAACTGACCCCCGGTGAACCTGTGGTAGCGGTGTTTGAACCATGGAACCAAAAAGTGATTTGTCATAGTTCAATTTACACAGGGGATGTGGCCGATGAAATCCGTATTTGGGGGCGTCGGCGCTTACTAAGCTTAGAGCGATTAATTCCGGTTGCGCATTCATTTACTGTGCATTTGTTGGGCTCCGGTATGCCGTCCTTTTTTGTGGCTCACATGCCCGACATGAGTTTCACGCTTGGACTCTCTGGCTGGACGGCTAATGATTGGTCCCGCTCAGGTAACTTTGACTTAATGGCTCCGCGAGCAGAC
>CALHOU010000193.1 GCA_938035945.1 uncultured Granulosicoccaceae bacterium | reverse complement strand
CATTTTCCAATGAACACGCTGATTCACACTGCAGGCAACCGGTGCATTTACCCGGATCGATGTGCAGAGACTTTTGCATGATGCTCCTCCATAAAAAATTATTGTTGTTGATGCCTAAGACCAATTGCACCTTATTTAGTAGAAATATCAATGACTTGGGGAACACTTCGTTCTCAAGCCCGATAAAAACCACACTTTCTGTAAGTACAGTAAGTAAATTGGCGCTACTTTGCAAGAATTTGCAGCTTAACTTCTGTGTATGACTGGGGGAAATGGGTCTAATTGACCATAATCAACCGAGATTCTTCTGTCGGAACACGGCGAAAGCGGTAAGCCCGATAAAAAACACCAGGGCTGGGATCAGCACGTAGTCAAGCCAGCCAATCGCGGCTGACAAACCAACTGAGGTCAGAAGAATCATCAGCACCGGGGTAAAGCAGCACAGCGCCGATATAATCGTGCCGACGATGCCGGTGCCGAGTAATTTTTTGTTCGCCATTAGCTGATGGTCCAAATAAGCACTGGTGGAGGTGAATATGCCACAGTTTAAGTGGGTAGCGAGCACGCTACTAGGTGTGTCGATTCTCTGTGGTTCCACAAGTAGTGCGCAAGAACTCACAAACGACATTGCTCCTAGCACCGCGCGGCAATGGACTGATTCCTTACTGTTTGCTATTCGAATGGATTTGGCCCGACCAACCGTGCATGCTCGCAACTTGTATCACTTGTCGGCAGGTATGTTTGATGCGTGGGCAATTTACGAACCCCAGGTGCAGCCATCGTTCACGACAGCAACAAATAATTTACCCGATTGCAGCGCCATTCATCGCTATAGAACGAACGGCGCACCACCGCTTACGCCTGCGCAAAAAGCACTAGCGCAAAATCAAGCTGTGGGCATGGCAGCTTGGACCATTTTAAATCACCGCTTTACAAATAATAGACGAAACACGCAAATGCTTGAGCGGTTCAGGCAGACCGCTTTGTCACAAGGTTTGCAAAGTACGGAAATAGATGAGGCTAATGAATTCTCTGCGCAGAACCTGGGTATTCGCGTTGGTCGTTGCATAATCGCAAACGGATTAGCCGACGGTTCAAACGAAATCCAGGACTATCGCAACATTAACTACACGCCAGTTAACGCACCCTTAAACCCGTCCACGCCTGGCAACCCCGGTCAAATTAATCCTAACCGTTGGCAGCCATTGCTACTGGACATCTTTATTGATCAGTCTGGCAACATGACCGACACGCCTGAATTCTTAGGTGCAGACTGGGGCCAACTCGATCCGTTCGCGATGCAGCAAAGCGATAGAACAGAACTGACAATCGATGGTGTGACAGTGCCAGTTTGGTTAGACCCAGGAGCACCGCCAACACTTGGCGATAATGCGCAAGCGAATCGAACTTATCAGCTTAATCATTTAATCACTGCCATGTGGTCTGGGCATCTTGACTTTGCCGACAATCAAACGATCGATATTTCACCTGGTGCATTGGGCAACTTGCCAGACTTGGATGCGTTGCCAAACGAACACGCCAGCATCCTTGATCAATACAATCAACTCGATGGTGGCTTTTATGGCAGCGATGGACATGCACTTAACCCCAGCACAGCGCAACCATACGTTAGCAATGTCGTGCCTCGCGGTGACTACACACGCGTGCTGGCTGAGTTTTGGGCCGATGGCCCAGACAGTGAAACACCACCCGGGCACTGGTTTAGTATTTATAACGAAGCTGTGGTTAGTCACCCAGATCATCAGCGCAAGTTTGCAGGTCTTGGCGAAGCAGTAGATGCGTTGACTTACGATGTGGTCGCATACTTAGCCCTAGGCGGTGCTTTGCACGATAGCGCTATAGCTGCATGGAGTGTTAAGCGAGCCTACGATTACGCTCGACCTATCACTGCCATAAGATACATGTCAGCATTGGGACAAAGCTCCAATCCTGAATTGGATAACTACCACATTCATGGCCTACCTTTAATTCCCAACAGAATCGAAGTGATCGAAGCTGGCGATCCGCTCGCGGGTCGCGAAGATCAAAACGTCGGCAAAATCAAAGGCTACGTTTGGCTGGGCCCGGGTTTTATTGGAAACCCCCGCACCGATGCCGCAGGCGTCGATTGGCAGCTACTGGAAAATTGGTGGCCCTATCAACGACCTACTTTTGTCACGCCACCTTTTGCAGGCTATGTGTCTGGACATTCAACCTTTTCACGCGCTGCGGCTGAAGTGTTAACCGCATTGACCGGTGATGAGTTCTTCCCTGGCGGTATGGCCGAATTCTTAGCACCAGCCAATGACTTTCTTGTTTTTGAACAAGGCCCATCGGTGGATGTTCGATTGCAGTGGGCAACTTATCGCGATGCAGCAGACCAAACTGGCCTTTCAAGAATTTGGGGAGGCATTCACCCACCAGCGGATGATCTATTGGGTCGTAAAATGGGAGCAACCATCGGTATCAAATCATGGAATAAAGTATCCGGCATGCTCGAGGGAACATTGCCCGACACAAACATGATGACATCGACCGTCCGCGTTGGTTGCGCGATTGATCGGCAAGGTAATCATTTAGTGATGCTGTTGCTACTCGTGATAGCTTGCGCAAGGCTTGCATACAAAGCACGTGAGGCACGCCAAACAATTTGCGGTGGTTAATGCGCTTGTGTTAGTGCGCCTCTTCCCAGCTGTTTCCCACACCAACATCCACCTCCAGTGGCACGGACAAGGTCGCCGCTGCAATCATGTGCTCCTGAATTTTCTCACCAATATCATCAGACTCACCCGCAGGTACTTCTAATACCAACTCATCGTGCACTTGCATGATCACTTGGGCATCGACTTTATCTTTACTGAGCCAAGCATCCACTAACAACATTGCTTTCTTGATTATGTCTGCCGCTGTACCCTGCATGGGCGCGTTGATAGCAGTGCGTTCGGCGTATTGGCGCATTTGCGCGTTGCGTGCATTTATATCGGGCAAGTAAAGCCTGCGGCCAAATACGGTTTCAACATACCCGGTCTCTTTGGCATTGGTTCTCGTATCGTCCATGTAGATTTTTACACCCGGGTAGCGAGCAAAATACACGTTGATGTATTCGGACGCTTCACCCCGGGATATATCTAATTGTTTTGCCAACCCAAAGGCGGACATGCCATAGATAAGACCAAAGTTAATCGCTTTTGCCGCACGCCGTTGATCGGCGTCTACATCATTAACATCAACAGCAAAAACTTCAGCGGCTGTGGCACGGTGAACATCCAAGCCTTGTTCAAAGGCACTGACCAAGCCTTCGTCTTTTGATAGGTGGGCCATGATGCGAAGTTCAATTTGAGAATAATCGGCCGCCAGAATTCGGTAGCCTTTTCTCGGTATAAAGGCTTCACGAATACGCCTGCCTTCTTCTGTGCGCACAGGTATATTTTGCAAGTTGGGGTCGGTACTTGATAGGCGACCGGTGGAGGCAACCGCTTGATGATAAGACGTGTGAACGCGATTCGTGCCAGGATTAATCTGCAACGGCAGCTTATCGATGTAAGTAGACTTTAGTTTCGCTAAGGAACGGTGTTCGAGTATCAATCGCGGTAGTGTGTAATCGGCAGCTAATGTTACCAGCACATCTTCGGCCGTTGATGGCTGCCCTTTGGGTGTCTTTTTGATAATAGGAAATTGCTTTTCATCAAAAAATATTTCCTGAATTTGCTTCGGTGAACCTAAGTTAAATTCTTTACCAGCATCCGCGTAAGCATCGGCTTTGATTTTTTCAAGTTTATCGCCAATTTCTGCACCCTGTGATTCCAACATGCCTGCATCGATGCCAACACCTGCATATTCGATACGGGACAGAACGTGTAGCAATGGCAATTCAACTTCTAGGTACAATTTTTTAAGTGGATCGTTTTTCTCTAATTGCGGCCATAGCGCTTGATGCAGCTGAAGGGTGATGTCCGCATCTTCCGCGGCATAGTGACTTGCCTGCTCGAGCGGAATTTGATCGAAGGTCAATTGCTTTTTGCCTTTACCAGCAATGTCATCGAACTTAACGGTTTCAATACCTAAATATTTTCGCGCCAGGGAATCCATATCGTGACGGGTGGCGGTGGAGTCAAGCACGTAGGATTGGAGCATGGTGTCGTGTGCAACGTTCGATAATACGATGTCGTATTTTCTCAACACATTAATATCGTATTTAATATGCTGGCCAATGATCTGCCCCTTATCGCTTTCCAGTAGCGGTTTAAGTTTGGCTAGCACTTTATCTCTATCAAGTTGTTTCGGTGCACCTTCATAAGAATGTGAGAATGGCACGTAGGCCGCCTTACCCGATTCAATCGCAAACGACACCCCGACGACTTCTGCCACCATGTAATCCAGGCTTGTGGTTTCGGTATCAAATGCGAATAGCGGTGCTTTCTTTAATTTTGCCAACCATGCATCAAAGGCTTTCATAGTGAACACCGTTTCGTAGTCCTGGTCCTCACGGGCAACCGGCGTTACATCGGTGGATACGGTTGAACTGGGCGCTGCAGTCGAAGCACTACCACCGGCACCGGGCAACAAAGGTGATTTACCTTCGGCTAATTCTCTGCGCCAGGTTTTAAATTCTAAGGTTTCGTAAAGCTGCGCAAGTTTGTCGGCATCGGGTTTGCCGAGTTTTAATTTCTTAATGTTCTGCGGCAATTCAACATCAGTTTTGATAGTCGCCAACTCGTAAGACATTGGTAAAAACTCAATGCTGTCGCGAAGCTTCTCACCAATTTTTCCCTTTACTGAATCTGCATTGGCGATAACATCGTCGAGTGAATCATTGGCAGCCAACCATTTAGCGGCGGTTTTTGGTCCACAGCTTGGCACGCCGGGGATGTTATCGGATGTATCGCCCACTAAGGCCAGGTAGTCGATGATTTGCTCAGGTTTCACACCGAATTTTTCAACCACACCGGCTTCATCCATAACGGTGTTGTTCATGGTGTTTATCAACGAGACATTGGCATTGACCAACTGAGCCATGTCTTTATCACCAGTGGATATAACCGTATCTAAACCAGCAGCGGTCGCTTGCACGGCAAGCGTTCCAATCACATCATCGGCTTCTACGCCGGGCACGATCAACATCGGCATACCCATGCTCTCCACTACCTGATGCATTGGCTCAATTTGGGAGCGCATATCATCGGGCATGGACGGGCGGTTGGCTTTGTATTCTTTATAGATGTCGTCACGAAAGGTTTTACCTTTGGCATCGAACACCACCACCATAATCTCTGGCTGATAATCGGCCACCAGGCGGCGCAACATGTTAACCACGCCATATATGGCCCCCGTTGGCTGGCCAGATGCGGTCGTCAGTGGCGGCATTGCGTGGAAGGCTCTATATAGATAGGACGATCCATCAACTAGAATGACTGGCTTGGTAGAGGACATACCGATCTACTCTTAATTTTCGATACCTTTAGTGTACGTCAACACGAATTAAACGTTTCAAGGAATCCCATGCGAGAACTACCTAAACACAACCAGATGAGCGCCGATGCGCGAGACCGGGCACTAACCCGTGATTCGTGGAAGATTTTCCAGATAATGGCTGAATTCGTGGACGGCTTTCAGCAACTTGCCGACATCAGCCCATCAGTCTCCATTTTCGGTTCAGCCAGATTCAAACCCGACAATCCGTATTATCAGGCGGCCGAGGAAATCAGCCGCTTGTTATCAGACTCAGGCTTTGCTGTGGTTAGTGGTGGCGGTCCGGGCATTATGGAGGCCGCAAACAAAGGTGCGTTAGCTGGCAAGTCTGCAAGCGTTGGGCTCAATATCAAATTACCGCACGAGCAATCTGGCAATGGTTTTCAGGACATCAGCATTAACTTCAAGTATTTCTTTGCCCGCAAAGTTATGTTTGTTAAGTACGCGTCGGCCTACGTTGTTATGCCTGGTGGCTTCGGCACCCTTGATGAAATGGCAGAGGTGCTTACGCTTGTTCAAACGGGCAAGTCGCACAAGGTGCCTATCATTTTATACGGTTCAAAATTTTGGGATGGGTTGCTTGAATGGTTTAAGGATTCGTTAATTGAAGA
>CALHOU010000192.1 GCA_938035945.1 uncultured Granulosicoccaceae bacterium | reverse complement strand
CAATAAGATCAAACACCGACATGCGCGGGTCTAATGAGGACATGGGGTCTTGAAAAACAATCTGTAACTTACGACGCAATGCTAATCGCTTGTGCTTCGAATCTAATTGACGAACATCGTCACCAAATAATGTAATCGTTCCGTGTGTTGGCGGTTCAAGGTCCAGTATCGAGCGTGTCGTGGTGCTCTTGCCACAACCCGATTCCCCAACCAATCCAAGTGTTTCGCCTTGGTGTAACGTTAAATCGATTCCATCGACTGCGAAGACTGTTCCCACTCGTCGTCTAAACACGCCACCTTTGTATAAGGGATAGTGTTTTTTAACATCCGTCATCTCTAATACTTTTACGCGGATAGCTTTCGACGGACTAACAGGCGATGCTTTTTCTGTTATCGCTATCGTTGCAGGCTTAGGCTGAAAAAGATCGGTATGTGTTATTGAATCGCGTTTGATAATCTGATGATGAACGCACGCGGATTTGTGGTCAGGTTCGCTCAACTGCACCAGTGTAGGCTCTCGCTCCAGACACAAGGAATCCACCATCGGGCAACGAGCGGAAAAAGCACAGCCTGTTGGTGGCGAGAGTACCGAAGGTGGATTGCCTTCTATGACACTCAGCGCAACTGATTCGCCACCACTGCGACTATCCTTGGCAACACGCGGCAATGAACCGAGCAAACCCATCGTATAGGGCATTTGCGAATCATAAAACAATGCATTAACACCACCTTGCTCGACAATTTTACCGGCATACATGACCATGGCTTTATCGGCCACGCGCGCCACCACGCCAAGATCATGCGTTATCAGTAGCAAGGCAGCATTGGTCTTTTCACACACAGTTTGCAGTACGTCCAGTATTTGCGCCTGAATCGTTACATCCAATGCCGTGGTCGGTTCATCGGCGATGATCACATCCGGGTTATTGGCGATCGCCATCGCAATTAACACGCGCTGACGCATACCACCGGAAAACTCATGCGGGTATGCATTAATACGCTGATGTGGTTCAGGTATACCGACCATGTCAAGCAGCTCCACCGCACGTTGTGTTGCGTCATGAAGCGTCGCATTCTCGTGCACTTGAATAGACTCAATCAATTGTTCGCCAACCGTATAAACCGGCGTCATCGCCGATAGAGGATCTTGAAACACCATGGCTATTGTCTTGCCGCGCAATAGCGAAAGCTGATCATCCGTAGCACCTACAAGTTCTTCACCGTGCAATCGAATGGAACCTTCAACCCTGGCACTATCAGGCAACAAACCCATGACGGCCATAGCCGTTGCCGATTTACCCGAGCCCGATTCCCCAACCAGTGCCAGTGTTTCTCCTGCATGCAATGAAAAACTCACACCCCTTACAGCGTGCAAGCTGGCAGCTTCGTTGGCATAACGCACTTGAAGATTTTGTACGTCGAGAATGGTAGCTGACATGATGCTTAGCCTTTGCCCGATGCCTGGGAGCCAGGATCAAATGCATCACGCAATCCATCGCCAACCGCATTCACCGAAAGAATCAGCAATACGATGATGGTTGCAGGACCTGCAAACAACCAGGGAAAACTACTCAGTTGTCTGGCACCGTCACCTAAAAGCGTGCCAAGAGATGTATCCGGCGGCTGTACGCCAAAGCCAAAATAAGCCAGGCTGGTTTCAGCAAGTATGGCGCCGCTGACGTTTAGGGTTGCATCAATAATCAGTAAGGACGCAATATTAGGCAGTATATGGCGGAAAATTATTTTTGGTCCTGATAAGCCCATGTAGCGAGCAGCTGCTATGTATTCGTTTTGCCTTACTGATTGCGTCAAGCTTCTTACAACACGGGCTGATAACATCCATCCAAACAAAGTCAGTAACAGCACCAACAGCAACCACGAAGACGCACCACCACCAGAATTGCCAGCAATTAACGCGATCAGTAGAAAGGATGGAATCACCAATAGTAAGTCGATAATCCACAACGAAAATCGCTCCAACCAACCACCGTAGTAGGCAGCAAACGCACCGATGCTGGCGGCAATAGATGTCGATAGCAAAGCCACAACCAAACCGATGACTAAAGATTTACGCAGTCCGTGCAGGGTCAACGCCCACATGTCTCGACCGGACTGCGTGGTTCCCATCGGGTGTTGCCAGCTCGGTGGTTTTAAATACGCTTGCCTGTCAACCTCGTCATAGGCAAACGGCGATAACAGAGGGCCGATCAGCGCCAAGACAATGAGCGCAACAATAATAAGTAACCCAACAACAGCAGTTTTGTTACGTAAGAATCGCGTCAGTAACAATCGCTCAGGTTTTAAAGCAACTTCAACCACTGTGACTTGCACCTGCCGACCGAACACGAGGGTCGAGCCACGCCACCATAAAATCGGCTAGCAACGCACCAGACACAACACATACACCACCAAATGCTGCCGTAGCAACTGCACCATGCACATCGTGTCCCTGAATGGTTTGCACGGCATATTCACCCATACCATGAAACGAAAATATAATTTCCATAAAGGCAGAACCTACAAATAAGGTGGCAACGCTAAAGGCGAAATAGGTACTGGTTGGAATTAGTGACACGCGCAGCGCATGTCGGTTTATCGCTTGTGATCGAGTTAAGCCTTTTGCCCTTGCCGTTCGTACAAACCCGGCGTTCAAAGAATCCAGCATGACATTGCGCTGTATTCGGCTAAAAAACGCAGCGCCTAGAATAGTGAGTGCAATGGTGGGTAATAACAAATGCTGCACACGGTCTAACAACTGCGCACCAAACCAG
>CALHOU010000191.1 GCA_938035945.1 uncultured Granulosicoccaceae bacterium | reverse complement strand
TGGCTACCCTCAAGCCTCATCACCCCGATACTATCTGAATGCGAATATCAATCACACGTGGCCAGATGCGACATTTGGTGCACAGTTTGATGGTGGAGCAGGTGTAAGGGTGTTGGGTGGCGATGAACTGAGCATCGGCTTTTCGCACGATACGCAGGCAACCAGCTCATTGGGTAAATCGAACGAGAGTAGTAGCTTTGGGCTCAGCTACCGATATCACTTTTAACTAAAAAACGGCGCTAACCTGTAGCGCCGTTTCACTTTCATACCGAACTTTATTTTTACTGTTCTTGTCGAGTCCAAATCTGTGAACGGCAAATGATGCCACCCAATACACAGCCAGATACTTTTAGTTTGTCGTCAGCTGAGATACTCATTTTTGACTTGTACCATTTCTTTGTATCAGGTGCGTAGATCTTGCCTTTTGTGTAAGCAGTTTCCGACTTTTTACGCATACCCTTAATGATTTCAAGTCCAACACTATCGCGGTTTGGTGCGTCGAACACATCGACAGCTTTGCCACACAGCTTGCCGTCGCAATCGAAGATTTCAACCGCCATGGATGAGCCTTTGTCGGACTTTTCCGTAATCCAGACTCCGATTAAATCGGAGGCCTGCACACTTGCGGCAGTGAACGTGAGTGCCAAAATGGCGATACATTTTCTTAATGACAACATAATGTCTCCAGGTGCATTAAAGCGTTGGTTGGTGCAAGATTTAAGTGTATGTGTTTCCCTGACTGATTTAAAGCTCGACTGCGTCAAACTCACATCAGCGCCACACAATCACAAACATTTTTCTATTATTTCGACGCTATGATACACCCGTTTATCTGTACTGTTGGTAATTTGAGATCGGCAACTAAAGCCGTTTGCCACGATAAATGTGTCCGAATCGCTACGTTGCACAGCAGGACCCAATTGCCTATGAAACAAAGTTTGACCTATAGCGCGTGTTTTCCTGGCTATGCCGAAACTGCCCGCCATACCACAACAGCCTTCTTCTGGTTCTGATAAAGCGTTAAAACAGGTTTGTACATAGGCATAATCTTGTGCGTGAATGTCCAAACTTTTGTCGTGGCAGTGTCCGTGTATTAATCCGGATTTTAGTTTTTTCTTCGGTTCAATTTGTTCTTGGTTTAGTAGTTGAACCAGTGATAAGCATCGATTCGATAAGTCAATGGCGTTCTGGTCCTGCGGGTAGAGTTTTAACAGTTCGTCTTTAAAAACAGATAAGCAAGAGGGTTCGAGCACCACCACATTTGCAGCCTGAGGTAGGTGCGCATGAAAGTGCTTTACTATGGTGTTGCATTGAGTTTTCGCTTTATCCAAAAATCCGTATTCATACAGCGGTCGACCACAACAAAAGTGGGCCTTGGCGATGGCCACCTTAAAGTTGCAGCGATTTAACACCGTAACGGCAGCTTGCAACAAGTGTGGTGAGTAGTGTGCATTGACTGTATCGGCCCACAGCACAACCGTTTTGCGTTGGTCTTTACCGTGCCAATAGAAGTGCTCATCCTGCGTAGAGGCATTTTGTTTTGCCCAACTTGCGAAGTTTTGTTTTGCCAGCGCAGGTAAACTGGCGTTAGTATCGATGGACAATACACGTTGTGCAAGAGAGCCTAAAAGTCCTTTTGCTATAAAATTATAGGCGCCGCTAAAACGTGCCATCGATGGTAGCCAATGTCCGATCATGCCAAAAATATAGTGTGTTACCGGTCGTCGACGTTTTCCACGGTAGTGTTGGTGCATAAATTCAGCCTTGTAGGCTGCAATATCGACTTTAGTTGGGCAGGATGATTTACAGGCTTTGCACGACAGGCAATGTTCTAGTGAGTCGGCAATGTCTGTGTTGTTCCAACCATCCTCGATAACGTCACCTCGCATCAACTCATGTAACAGGTGTGCTCGACCGCGGGTGGAATATTTCTCTGCACCTGTTGCTTGATAGCTCGGACACATAGCGCCTGATGCCGTTCGGCATTTGCCCATGCCAATACAGCGTTCGCTTGAACGGCCAAAACCGTCGGGGTCATCGACAAAGTGTAAGGTGCTGGCGACCACAGGCGTGGCATAGTCGGGTCCGTAGCGCAGGTTTTCATCCATGCGATATGGGTTCACGACTTTGCGCGGATTCATCTGTCCAGACGGGTCCCAAATGTTTTTAAAGCTTGTAAATGCTTCTACTAATCGTTCTCCAAACATGATTGGTAAAAATTCAGCCTTGGCCTGACCATCGCCGTGTTCGCCTGAGAGAGAACCACCGTATTGCACGACCAATTGCGCAATTTCCTGACTAAAGCATCGCCACTTTTCAACCCCTTCGGCACTGCGCGTGTCGAAAGTCATGCGGGCATGTATGCAACCATCGCCGAAATGCCCATACAAGCTTGTTTGGTAATTATAGCGATCAACTAATTTGTAAAGCGCTCTTAAGTAGTCGCCCAATTGCATTGGGTCAACGGCTGTATCTTCCCAACCGACAACGGGGTCAGTATCGCCGGGATTCAGTGCCAGCGCGGTTGCCGATGCACCTTGTTCGCGAATACTCCACAAGGCCTTAACATCAGCTGGGTCTGTTACTGGTAGTACGGATTTAACCAGGGTATCGTTGTGCATGGCGTGAACAAATTTTTCGACATTTTTTTCTACCGCATCTTCGCTTGCGCCCGTAATTTCTACCAATAACCAAGCTCGCCCTTCCGGTAACAGCGCCACTTCCTTTTGCCTTAGCCCACGATCATTTAGTCCGCCAACAATATTCCAATCCAAACCTTCCATGGCGATCGGTGTGAATGGCAGTATGTTAGGTACCGCATCACCGGCTAAAAAGATATCTTCAAAACCAAGTACTATAAGTCTTACAAATTTAGGATTTTCAATGAGTTTTACTTTGGCTTGCAGAATAGAAACGCAAGTACCTTCAGTGCCAACCAGGGCACGCGCAAGATTGAAGTTATTCTCAGGTAGCAATTGATCCAGGTTATAACCTGAAACGCGTCTTTTAATGCTTGGGTAACGAGCGCGAACATCATCCGCATGTTCGTTAATCAATGCTTTTAATGATGTGTAAATTTGTGCCTGTCGTCCGCCCGCGCGTATGATATTTTCATATTGTTCGTCGGTTGTTGGCCCAACCCAAAACACTTCACCATCACTGGTCAATACTTGCAGTTCCAATACATTTTCAACCGTTTTGCCGGCCAACATTGAATGTGGCCCGCACGAGTTATTGCCCATCATGCCACCGAGTGTGCACCGGCTGTGCGTAGCCGGGTCGGGGCCAAAACTTAGGTCGTGTTCTTGTGCTGCGGCTTTAAGCGCATCGCATACAATGCCAGGTTCAATAAGTGCAGTGCGATTCTCAACGTCTATATCTAAGACACGAGTCATGTACTGCGAGCAATCCACGACCACTGCCTTATTTACGCATTGGCCATTTTGCGAAGTGCCTGCACCTCGCATTAACATGGGTACTTTATGCTGCTGACATAGCTTTGCTACGGTTTTTATATCATTCGCGTTTTTGGGGAATACTACGCCCAAAGGTATTTGTCGGTAGTTGGACGCATCGCTGGTATACAGGGCGACGCCTGCCGATGAGAAATCGCAAACACCTTCTAGTGCAGCTGCGAGATCCGAATGCAGGCCAGTGAGTGATTGGTGATGAATCGCTAAGTTGTTCATGCTTGCTGGGCTTGTATTATGTGCCTACCTTGACGCTTAGCAGATTGTGCGTTGTTATCTGCTAGTGATTGGTCGTGTTGATTAAATTTAGGTCGACCTTTGAGTTTGTTATGTGCAAAGTCAGCGCTAAGGGCGCTTGTTGCAAGGTCTGCATCTATAAGCCAGTGCTCAATAAAAAGGCGATGCAGTAAGGTAAACAGTTTCGGTAGCGCGATTTTATGTGTTTGATTTGTCGATGCGAAGATCCAATCACTGGAACTTAAAAAACGCTCAAACGGTGCATCGCCGAGCAATAACGGTAGCGCGTTCGGAAAGCGTCCGGAATTAGCAATCAAATCCCAATAGCGAGCAAAACGTACTATGCGCTGTACATCCGTGAAACTCACGTCTGAATTTGACAATATGCGATAGGGTGGTGAGTTCTGGTAGCGCATATCAAAGCGTTCAGTATGGCGCGCTATTGGCGTACCGCGTAAGCGTTTTAAAATGCCCAGTTGTATTTCCTGCGGGCCAAGTGCCAACAGCTGGTCGAAGCCCTCGCCAAAGCTGTTTAGGTTTTCACCCGGTAGACCAAAAATAAGATCGGCGTGAATATGTGCGTGAGTGTGGGTTCTTAGCCAGCGAATGTTCTCACAAGTTTTCTCATGTTGTTGTTTACGGCTAATACGTTGCTGCACGTCTTTATTGAATGATTGGATTCCAATCTCGAATTGCAGGCAGCCTGGCCCAAAACGCGGCAACAGTTCTTTTAAGGCCTCAGGTAATCGATCAGGTATAAGTTCGAAATGCAAAAAGAGCTCTTTGTTCTGGTTTTCAATTGCGTCCAGAAAAAACGAAAGGATTTTTTTGCTGGTCTCGATTTTTAGGTTAAACGTTCGATCAACGAATTTAAAATGTCGTGCGCCTCTATCCAGAAGCTGCTTCATCTGATCGAGAAACACATTCAGGTCAAATGCCGTGGCGGTTTTGTCGAGCGATGATAAACAGAATTCGCATTTGAATGGACAGCCTCTGGACGCTTCAACGTAGAGCACACGATTTTTCAAATCGTCGCTCGTGTATTCGGGGTAAGGCGATACCAAAGAATCGAGTGCGATCGGCAAGGGGCTGATTAGTTTTGCTGGTTGCTGCCCCGCTATTATTGCCTCGCACGTTTCGCGAAAAGCGTGGTCTGCTTGCCCGGTAATTACAATATCAGCTTCTTTAAACAGCGCTTGCGATGTTGTTTCAAAACTGATTTCAGGTCCGCCCAATATTATTGTTACATCAGGCTTTATCAGTTTAAGCATGCGCACAACGGCCAGTGTTTCTACACTGTTCCAAATATAAACACCCAGGCCAATAATGGCCGGATTAGATTCCAGGAGAACTTCAACGATGTCATCGGTGCGTTGATTCAGAGTGAATTCAAGCAATTCGCACTGCGCTTTGAGTTCCCGCATATTTGCATACAGGTAGCGCAGCCCTAGAGAGGCGTGAATATATTTCGCGTTGATCGTGCTTAATATTATATTGGCCACAGGTTTGCCGCTTAGCCAGGCTCAGTGGGGTTGGCGGCTAGTTTTCGCATTGTTTCAGCGAACAGAATCACATCGACACCCACGCCTATAAAGGTGGCGCCAGCCTCACGTGCTTGCGCTACCGATTCGGTGTTCAGCGCAAGAATACCGGCCGCTTTTCCGGAAGCCTTGATTCTTGTTAAAAGCTTGTTGATGGTGGTTTGCAGTTCGGGTGTGTCAGCTTTGCCTAACATGCCCATATCGGCCGCTAAATCTGACGGGCCGATGAACACGCCATCCACGCCGTCAACGGCCAGAATATCATCAAGCGCATCGACACCTGCGCGCGATTCTAATTGCACGGTTAGGCAGATTTGTTCATCAGCTGTTGTCAGGTAATCGGGTATGGCATTAAAGTTCGACGCTCGCGCAAGAGCGGAGCCGACTCCGCGAACACCATTAGGTGGATAGCGTGTGGCTTTGACCAGCTCTTGTGCTTGCTCACCGCTTTCAACCATCGGAATTAATAAACTTTGCGCACCCGCATCCAACACTTGTTTGATCATATAGGTTTCCCCAATGGGCACACGCACAATTGGATGGCTGTTTGAAGCACCGATCACTTGCAATTGTGTAAGGATACTGCGCAGATCATTGGGTGCATGTTCACCGTCAATCAATAGCCAGTCGAACCCAGCGGTTGCTGCAATTTCGGCCGCATAGGAATCTGCCATACCCACCCAGCAGCCGTAGCTGGTTTCTTGGTTTTTAAGTGATTGTTTGAACTGATTGATTGGCGCAGGCATGCGAGTAATTGCCTCAAATTCTAAGAAGATGGGCAAAGGTTAGCGTATTTGCCTGCGTGATACAAAGCCGCACCCGCTGCGGCTTTATACTTTGCACTTTTTAGGTTTTTTTCGTATCGAAATCGCTGGCAGAGTGCCGCTCTGGCAGTTGCTCGTCTTCCGGTCCCCAAGAGCGATTAACCATCTTGCCGCGCACCACGGCCGGTCTTTTGGCTATCTCATTAGCCCACCGATTCAGGTGCGTATAGCTTTGTGCGTCCAGAAATTCAGCAGCTTCATACACAACATTTAGCACAACTTGCCCATACCACGGCCAAATAGCAATATCAGCAATGGTGTATTCATCACCACACATGTATTGGTTATTTTCCAGATGCTTGTCGAGCACGTCGAGTTGTCGCTTGGTCTCCATTGTGAATCTATCGATACAATATTCAATGGGGAAGGGGGCGTACTTGTAAAAGTGTCCGAAGCCGCCGCCTAAGTAAGGCGCACTGCCCATTTGCCAGAATAACCAAGATAAGCACTCGGGTCGATCGTTTGCATCTTTGGGTAAGAACTCCCCAAACTTTTCAGCTAAATATAAGAGGATGGCTCCTGATTCAAAGAGTCTGGTTGGCGAGGGTGTGCTGTGGTCAACCATGGCTGGAATTTTTGAATTCGGATTTATCTCTACGAAACCACTGCCAAACTGATCGCCTTCACCAATGCTGATTGGGTAGGCATCGTATTCGGCGCCGCTTTTGCCCAAGGCCAGCAGTTCCTCGAGCATGATAGTGACCTTTTGGCCGTTGGGCGTGGCGAGTGAATGAAGCTGTAGTGGGTGTTCACCTTTAGGTAACACCTTCTCGTGAGTTGCGCCAGCAATGGGTCGATTAGTCTTAGACCACTGACCACCATTTTGCGCATCCCATTCCCACACTTTTGGTGGGGTATAATTGTTATCTTCACTCATGATCGGCTTTGTCCGGCTGAAAGTTGTAAGTGACATTATATCCGCACACTCTGCAAGTTGCGAAGCTTAATGGCACCGATAGTAAATGCTAATATTCAAAGACAAAAAAAAGCCCGAGAAGTTCGGGCTTTTAGTCAAGAGTCGAAACGTTTTTTTGGCTACCCGGTTTTTTGCAAACCTTCTTCATTTGCATTAAGTTCATTTGCATTAATTTGTTCAATAAGTTCTGCCAAGGTTTCTTCAGCCTTGTCGTTGTCAATTTGGCAGGTACCGGCGGCGTTGTGTCCACCACCACCGTATTGCAGCATGAGTTCTCCAACATTAGTTTTGCATGAACGATCAAAAATAGATTTACCCGTAGCGAACACGGTGTTCTGATTTTTAAATCCATTCAATTGATGAATCGATATATTGCACTGAGGGAAAGCTGCATAGATATGAAAACGGCTACCCGGGTAGATAATGCTTTCTTCACGCAAATCGAGCACTACCAGATTGCCATAAACAGTGCTGCAACGTTTTAGTTGATCTTCAAATGCGGGTTTATGCTGTTCCCACAGGGCTACGCGCTCTTGCACGTCTGGAAGTTGTAGTATTTCTTCAATGTTGCTTGTGCGGCAGTAGTCTATCAAGTCCATCATCAGTTGATAGTTTGAGATGCGAAATTCGCGGAATCGGCCTAGACCGGTGCGAGAATCCATCAGCAGGTTAAGCAATTCCCAGTTCGTTGGCTCTAGCACCTCTTCCATTGAAAATTGTGCAGCGTCAGCCTTATCAACGGCTTCCATCATATCGTTCCACGATATTGGGAAGACAGAGTTGCCGCCGTAGTGACGCCAAACTATCCGAGCTGCCGATGCAGCGTCGGCATCGATAACGTAGTTATCCACGCTGGTATCGTTGCGTTGGGTTTCGGATTCATGGTGATCGAATACTAGATGAGCACCTGCAACGTAAGGTAAATTCGTGGTGATGTCTCGATCGGTTATCTCTATCTTTCCATCTTGCATGTCTTTTGGATGCACGAAAGAAATATCGTCGATCAGATTCAAATGTTTCAACAGCACCGCGCACACAAGGCCATCAAAATCGCTGCGGGTTACCAGTCTATATTTCTCATCCATGTCAGAATTTGCCTTTGTCTAATTATCTTATGAATCTGCGCTCTTATCGACGTCGCGTGATGGCAGCTAAATCGGGCAGAGGCTGTTTTGGGACGGATTCGAAATCGCGTATGTGACGCGTTTTTAAAGTGTGACCCAGACGCTATTTGTAGTGCGTGTTCGGACTCAGAGATGTCTGTGAGATTGGAGCCAAAGGGCTCTGATATCGCGCCTCTCAGCTAGATCATACAAGGTGACTAAAGCAGACTAAAAGTCGGTACAATGCGGTAGGTCGCTCGCCTGTACCGCCAGCTAGTTGCCGTACAGGCCTACTCAGCCACTTAGGAGAAAACGCGTGAAGCCAATGCCGGTTATCGCCACACCCAGAGAAAAACACTACGACGTGATCATTGTTGGTGGTGCTATGTATGGGTCATCTGTGTCATGGTTTTTATCAAACAACCCAGATTTTACCGGGTCTATATTGGTTGTCGAGCGCGACAATACCTATGAAGCCTGCTCTACCACCCACACCAACAGTTGCATGCGTCAACAGTTTTCATCCGAGCTGAATGTGCGTATATCGCAATTTGCGGCTGATTTCGTTAAAAACTTCCGTGAATATTTAGGCGGTGATGATCGGGTGCCAGAGATTATTCTGCAAAGTTATGGCTACATGTATTTAGCCGACAACGAACCGTTTGCTGACGTGCTCAGAGAAAGCCAAAAAGTACAAGAAGCGTGTGGGGCTGGCACGAAGGTGATGAGCAAGGAAGAAATCGCACGCGACTACCCGTTCTACAATCTCGATGATATCGTCGCCGGTAGTCACAACTTGGTTGATGAAGGTTATTTTGATGGTGCAACTGTTTTCGACTGGTGGCGGCGAGCAGCACGTGAAAACGGTGTGGAATACATTGAAAACGAAGTCGTCGGCATGACTAAAAACGATGCCGGTACAAGAGTCGTTTCCGTTACCCTTAAATCAGGTGAAACCGTTGGCTGCGATACGGTAGTAAACGCATCTGGACCGCGTGCCGTACTGACCTCGCGTATGGCAGGAATAGAAATCCCAGTGGAGCCGCGTAAGCGTTATACGTTTATTTTTGATGCAGAGCAGCCACTTGATCGTGATTTGCCGCTTACCATTGACCCATCCGGGGTACACATGCGGACCGACGGTGTTTATTATTTGGCAGGTTGCCCACCGGATGATGACCCGGCTGTGGATTATGATGATTATGTTCAGGATTATTCTGTGTGGGAAGAAAAAGCCTGGCCTGCTATTGCCAATCGTATTCCGCAATTCGAAGCCATTAAGCTTACCAACTCATGGGCTGGCCACTACGCATTTAATACCTTCGATCAAAACGCCGTGCTTGGGCCGCACCATGAAGTAGAGAACTTTATCTTTGTGAATGGATTCTCTGGTCACGGGTTTCAGCAATCGCCTGCAATGGGACGAGGGATTTCAGAGCTGATTACCTACGGTGAGTACCGTGCCTTGGATTTAAGTCCATACAGCTACGATCGTATTGTTCGCAAGGAACCGTTTATCGAAAAGGCGGTTATCTAAGTCGTTAATCCCATTCAGGAGCCCAGGGAACGAGCTCCTTATTGACGATGCGATACCCCTGTTGGCCTAGTGTATCTATCTGGGCCATATCTACATTCGACAAACTAAAGTCAAACAAATCAAAGTTGGCTTTGATATTGTCCGCATTGGTCGACATCGCGTTAACACTGACACCTTTTTGTAATATCCACTTTAGAACTATTTGCGCAGGCGTGCGATTGTAGGCTTGTGCAATTTGTACAATCAGAGGCTGAGAAAGTGCCTTACCTCGTGCCACTGAACAATAGGAAGACAGTGGTATGCCTGTGCGATTTGATGCGGCGAGCATGGTGCTTTGATCAAGCAGGGGATGGAACTCGATTTGATTACAGACAAAAGGTTCGTCGCTTATCGTTATTAACTCATCGAGCATTGCCGATGTGTAGTTGCTGACACCAACGTGTTTACATAAGCCGAGTTGTTTGGCTTCCAGCAACCATTCCACACTGGGTTTGATATTGCCATCGGCCGGTGGCCAGTGTAGGAGTAGTACATCAATATAATCGAGCTGTAGATCGGTCAGGCTTTGCTTGACGGACGGAATAAAGGCCTCAGCACTGAAATTGGTCACTGGTACCTTTGTGGTTATCAGTAAATCTTCCCGTTTTATTCGAGAGGTTGCCAATACGGTGCCTATGTCTTTTTCATTCTCGTAAAATTGTGCTGTATCTATTGCTCTATACCCGGTATCGAGGGCTCGGATTAACGCTGTTGCCAGCGTGTCTCCTTTTAACGGGAAAGTGCCAAAAGCGCGTTGGAAACCGGCGTGGTGATACATAGTTATTTCCTTAAACCAACTTGTTTATTGCTTTATTACACATACTATTATGGTTCACGATTATTGTTTAGGTGAAATATGTCCATCAGACCGGTAAAGTCAATTTCGGGTACCCAAGCAACCATGGAAGGGGCGGGGGTGCATTTACATCGCGTGTTCGGTTTTGGTGACACTGACCTGAGCGATCCGTTTCTACTCATGGATGATTTTCGCAACGATAATCCCGAGCACTATGCGGCCGGGTTCCCATGGCACCCGCATCGTGGCATTGAAACCATAACCTATGTATTGGCAGGTTCAGTAGATCATGCCGACAGCTTGGGCAATGCGGGTTCCTTAGGGGCGGGTAGTGTGCAGTGGATGACGGCCGGTAAAGGTATCTTGCATCAAGAAATGCCAAAAGGAGATGCGCAAGGGCGTATGCACGGTTTTCAATTGTGGGCTAACTTGCCTCGTTCGTTGAAAATGACTGCTCCTCGTTATCAGGATATAGCCGGTGTCGATGTACCCGAGGTAACCGATGACGACGGCACTACGGCGCGCATCATCGTCGGTAGTTTTTGGGGTAAGTCAGGTCCGGTTGATGGTATCGCCGCCGACCCACAATATTTAGATATCAGTATTCCACCGAATACACGCAAGGTAATTCCGGTCGATACTTACCGTTCCGCATTCGCATATATTTTTGAAGGCAGCGCATCGTTTAAAGATGCCTCCGAGCCAGTTGGTGTGTTGGTTGAAAAGGAAGTGGCCGGTCAAGAAGTGCATTTGCGCGATTATAGTGGTAACCGTACCTTGGTTATGTTTGATACCGGTGATGAGATCGTAGTTAATAGCGGTGAGTCTGGCGTGCGCTTTTTGTTGATATCGGGCCGGCCACTCAAAGAACCGGTTGCCTGGCATGGTCCAATTGTGATGAACACCCAGGCGGAAATACAGCAAGCGCTGCAGGATCTAAATACTGGAAACTTTGTATCCTAAAAACAGTTATGGATTTTTACGATATCGGTTTTTGCATGACCATGTAGGTGGGCTTGTCGTAGCCGGCATGTG
Organism: uncultured Granulosicoccaceae bacterium; assembly: GCA_938035945.1. Lineage (GTDB taxonomy): Bacteria > Pseudomonadota > Gammaproteobacteria > Granulosicoccales > Granulosicoccaceae > Granulosicoccus. The sequence continues at coordinate 12,591 of CALHOU010000191.1, read as the reverse complement.
ATCGCTGCTCTTTAATGCAAAAGCCAAGCGACATAAAAAAAGCATGATTCTCGGTGAGCTCCACGCGTGTGTAAATTTCTAAAGTAGGCAGCCGAAGCTCCCTGGCTCTGGATACGGCCAGTTTAACCAGTTGCCGTCCTAATCCTTGCCGTTGGCAATGCTCAGCTACGGCTAGCCGTCCCAGATACAGTGTTTGTGGTTTAGCTTGTAACGCCATGCAGGCTTGAATGGGATTACCAATAGACCAAACTTCTCCTTCATCACATAACCGCGCTATGTCTGCCAGAGTAAGTTTGTGCATCGATGAAGGTGGGTCGATACGATCATCCATGTACGCAAAAGCGGTTTGAATCAGATTTAGTATGACAGGGAGTTCGTGATCGTTGGCGTGATGTTGTTTGGCTTGCACAACTGATGCAGGACTATTCAACGCCCAGATACCGCCGAACCAATTCTGGGTTTGCCTGTAGCTCTTGCCCGCTAACCGTTTCAGGATTGCGACCGTGCTCTATAAACGCCACACGATCAGCCATATTCAGTACGGTCTCCACATTTTGTTCAACCAATATCACCGCCACATTTTGCGCTTTGAGTTGTTCGACAACATCTCTGATAAGCGAGATCATGGAAGGTTGCAGCCCTTCAGTGGGCTCATCAAGCAAAATGAGTTGCGGCTTCATGCATAGCGCCCGAGCCATCGCGAGCATTTGTTGTTCTCCGCCAGAAAGCGTTTCGGCTCGCTGCCGTAATCGTTCACGCAAACGTGGGAACATATCCAGCACGCTTTCAAACGTTTCTGTGCCAGCACCGCTGGCCATCAGGCCGATGTCCATGTTTTGTTTAACACTTAATTCTGAGAACAGTCGACGACCTTGAGGCACATAGGCAATTCCAGTGCCTGGTATCTTGTGCGGTGCAAGCGTATTCAATGCCGAATCATCCAGACTGATACTGCCATTGCGCACGGGCACTAAACCCATAATAGATTTTAGCGTTGTCGTTTTTCCAGCGCCATTGCGACCGAGCAAACACAGTAGTTCCCCGCGCTTGACGTGCAGGCTTAACCCGAACAGCACTTGAACATTACCGTAGGCAACATCGATGTTGTTGATGGCGAGCATTACTTTGTTCCTAAGTAAGCCGCTTGCACAGCTTCGTTCGCGCGGATATCGTCGGGTGTACCGTTAGCTAAGACTTCGCCAAAATTTAACACGGTTATATAATGAGCTGTACGCATAACCACATCCATGTTGTGTTCGATCAATAAAATTGTGGTCTGTTGTGATAGCTCGGCAATAAGCTCAATAAAGTCATCAATTTCACTCTCTGCCAAACCTTGGGTTGGTTCATCTAAGATAAACAATCGTGGTGATTGGGCTAGTCCCATACCAATTTCTAATAAGCGCTGATGACCATAGCTTAAATCGCCGGCAATCTGCGTGGCGCGGTCGGTTAAGTTTACTTTCTCCAGTACGCGTGCTACGCACTCGTTAACAGCAGCGCGTCCGTCATTGATAACACGGCGAGCAGCAAGCGCCACATTTTCATGCACACTTAAATTGCTAAACACGGATGTAATTTGAAAGGTGTAGGCCATGCCCATCGCCATTCGTTTGTGCGCCGGTAATGCGGTGATATCTCGTCCATCAAATACAACACTACCTTCACTTGATTCGATGCGTCCACTGAGCATACCTACAAACGTAGTTTTACCCGCCCCGTTAGGACCAATCAGCGCGCGAACCTGACCTTGGGGCAGCTCGAAGTCAACGTTGCTAACGGCTTTTAAACCGGCATAGTTTTTTGATAGGCCCTTGGCGCTAAGAAGAGTTACGGTAGCCATGAGAATAATTTTTTACGTATAAGGCCTGCGAAACCGTGTGGTGCAAACAGTGTTAATAAAATGAGTGCAAGCCCTGCGATAAGCATGTAAGCGCTAGTGTATTCACTGGAGATATCGATCAAGTAAGTCATGAACACCGTACCGATCAATGGCCCGATTGTGGTGCCTGCGCCGCCTAACAGTACCCATAACAATGGATAGATGGAGTATTGAACCGTAGAAAAAGTAGCGCCTGCATACCCAAATAACAAAGCATAGGCAGCGCCTGCCGCACCAGCCAAGGTGCCAGAGATGATCACAGCCAATAGTTTATGGCGCTGGATGTCATAACCGAGCATGCGAGCACGTTCTGGGTTTTCACGAATGGCTACCAAGGTTTTACCAAAACGTGTTTGCACCAACCAGGCAATAAACAAAAAACACACGCCAAACAATAAAAGTGCTGCGAAATAGCGGTTATCTGCTTGCGAGAGGTCAATGCCTGCAATCACTCTATCGCCTTGTTGTATAACGAATCCTTCATCACCGCGTGTATATTTACCAGCAAGCAATATGGTCAAGTAACCTGCTTGTGCAAACATGAGCGTGACAATCATGAAGGCCACACCGGATGTTCGTAAGGCCAGGAATCCGATCACAGCTGCAACAATAAAGGCCGATATAAAGCCAACCACTAAAGCAGGTGCGGCTGACAAGCCAAGGTGTTCGATCGATAGCCCAAGTCCATACATACCGCTGGCAAAGAACAAAGCATGACCCAAGCTTAGCAAGCCTGTATAGCCGAATAATACGTTATAGCCCATCGCATACACGGCCATAACCAGGATGCGGGCAAGATTGCCACTGTGGTATTCAGACACAACGAAGTACAAAACTGCCAGTAGGCAAAGCACAAATACGTGCAGCAGAAAGCTCTTTAACGAGGTGCTCATCGTTCCGGCTTCCCGAACAGTCCTTGCGGACGAAACACCAGTACGAACGCAACAGCCAGAGTTGCAATTATTTTGGCAAGGGTGGGTGAGAAGAACACCGAAATGATGCCATCGCTCATGCCGATAAACAATGCGGCCACAATCGTACCAACAACGCTACCGAGCCCGCCAATAATCACCACAATAAATGAAAGCAGCAGCGGGTCGCCGCCCATCAAGTAATGCGCTTGCTGGATAGGCACAATTAAAACCGCACCCAAGGCAGCCAGGCCTGCGCCCAGGCCGAACACCATCGCATAGACTCTATTGACCGGAATACCGTGAGCCTGAGCCATTTCACTATCAAGTTGCGTTGCCCGCATGATTAGCCCAAACTTGGTTCGCGTCATTAATACCCAAAGCAGTATCAAAATAAAAACCGCAGCGCCTATCACGGCGAGTTTGTAAGTTGTGGTGCTCAAACCCCAAGGCCAAGTTAACGCAAAGCCCTGTTCGGTGTGCTCAAACCACGGTAAAGCGATGCGTTTATTAAACGGTGCTTCCACCGGCCGTGCTTCGGGTCCAAAGGTCATCAACGTTGTTTGCTGTATCACATACAACAAGCCTATGGTTGCAACGATTGTTCGTTCGGGATCGTAATTAATTCTGCGCAACACCAGATGATCACAAACAATGGCGAGTATGCCGACAAGGATGGGTGCGATGATGAGGGCGGCGACGAATCCATAGGCGGGGTGGCCGCCAACCAGTGACGTAATCCACCAAGCGATAACAGCGCCGAGCATAAAGAACTCACCATGCGCCACATTAACCACGCGCATGATGCCGAACACGATACTTAAACCGACAGCCGTCAATGCAAGTACTGCGGCTGTTATAGCTCCCTCAAGAGAAGCTATAAATAAATAGGGTCCGAATTCCATCGCCGTTGGATTAGTTTGCTAAGGGTATGTAAAACCCCCAACACAGGTATGTGTTGAGGGCCGGTTTTATAGTGTGAAGATCAGAACGCCTGTTTGGTGTAATCGACTTCGTCTTCGTAGAGCGTATCTTCAATTGACGTGGTATGCGCTAACACCAATTTGCTATCTTCGACCTTGGAAATATATTGATGGCCGAAGGCCTGATGGGTTTTACCGTTAAACAATTTCGCCCCTTGTGGGTGCTCGAATGAATGAGGCATTTCGCTCATTGATTCAACCGCTTCAATCAGCTTTTGTCGATCTTCCGGTCCTTTGTAACCCGATGCTTCCATACCGGCTTTGACAACGTAGAGCGTTTCCCAGCAACCAAACATGTGCGCGTAAGTTGAAACATCTTTTGAATCGCTGATCGATGCACCATTGGCATCTACCCCAACCGCTTCTCTGTAAGCTTTATCAAATTCAGTTTGATCGGCTTGCGCATAGCGAGGGTTGCCTTCCCAGAAATACGTACCATCAAGGAATTCAAGCCCTGGGCTTGCCATATCAACGGCTTCTAGGCTATCGATAAAGCCAAAAATTTCAGGTCTGCTTGGTCCAAAGAATTCGCCGAGCTCTTTTACGAACGTCAGCACGGCAGGACCAACCATTACGTGATAGATGACTTCGGTATCGCGAGGTATCTTTGGAAAGTACTTGGTAAAAGATGTTTCAGTCGGTGGTATCGCAATCTTTTCTAAAATAGTGCCACCTTGATTTTCAAACGCTGTACTGAAGTAGTCTCGGTGATCATGGCCAAAGGCAAAGTCAGGATAAATCATGGTGACTTTCTTGCCCAAATTTTCTGAGATAAACGGTGCCATTGCTTCTACCTGACTTTTTACATCAGTGATGCCCGGTTGCAAGGTGTATCGATTCAACTTACCGCTTGCAACATGATGGCCCTCAGACACAACAAAGTACGGAATCTTCAGTTCACCTGCACGTGGCGCAGAACCGAAAACAACATGACTGAACAGTGTGCCAAATGCAATATCACATTTATGTTGGTTGGCGAATTTCTCAACTACTTCAGCGCCCCGTTTTGGGTCGGTTCCATCATCTTCTGCCACTATTTCAATCGGCCGACCATTGATGCCACCTTCATCATTGATGCGTTTAACCACAGCTTCAGTGGTGCGGTCATACCAACGGCCATAAGCAGCGCCGATGCCGGTGCGGTGAACTTGAAAGCCAATGCGAATAGGTTCTGCACTGAATGCTTGGTTTGGCCGCAGCAGCCCTGGGATGGTGCCGGTTGTGGCAACAACACCAGCGCCTACAGCCAGAGTTTTAATTGCAGTACGACGGCTAATGCCGGTGGCGTCTGATGGGTTCTTAATTTTGTCTGTCATTGGAAATCCTCCTCGCTTTATCTATGCACCCCGTGGGGCTGCCAACAGCCAAAGGCCGATGAACGTATATCCGACCATAAAAACGGCTAATGGCACTTGGCTGATGATAGCCCGACGAGCGCTGCCAAACAAATCCAATGCGAGCGCGTGAGCCAGTAAAACGGACAAAACATGCCCAAATACCACCGCAGCGGCCTGAGTGAGCCAAATAGCCTCAACCGTATGGTGTGAATTCATAAAGCCCGTGGTCACGTAAAACGTGCCCAAGCCCAACAGATCAGCGCCCGTGTCGAATGGGTCGGATGCGGCGGCGAGTGCATATTGAGCATTGACCAGAAATGCGGTTAGAAAATGTGCAAAATGATAAGCAAAGGCAATCGGCAGAATCGCGATCGCCAGATAACAGAAGGCTTGCCGAAAGTGCACCGGTTTGCCGATTTGATCGTAGATTTGCCGATTGGCCAAAGTGACGCCTAGATAAATACAAGCGGCATAAACCGCAATGAGCAAAGCCGTAGCCAGCAGAAGGCCGACCACGGTTTGAGTGACAACGGCAGAACGGCCGGGAAACTCAAGTGGATTGATACCAATACTGTTAAGCCAATAGAATGTTTCGTTGAAGCCATCAAAACTACCTGTGCCTAGCAGTACCAACACAAAGACCGCAGCACTGATCGTGGTGGTTGGATTAGCCAGTGCATGCCAACCGGCAAAGCCTGTTAGAAAATCGTTTTTTATTCTGCCGAACCATGCGAGCTGAGAATAAAAACTTAACAGTACGGAAAATGCTTCAACACGTTTCAGGCATTGATCTCCGAACAACAACATGCCGATAAAAATAACTAACCAATACACGCCAACAATAATACTAAGCCGGGTTGGGGAATCGGGAGCAATGTCCGCCAATGCAAAAACCATAAATAGCAATAGCACGATAACCGCTGGCCAATGTCCTAGCCAAGCTGGAAGTGCTACTCGGTGCGGATTATCTTTGAAAGAGGTACACAGTCGATATAAACCAGTCCATGGATTAAGCCAACGCCATAGGTTGCCAACAATACCTTGAATAACCACAAACCCTATCCACCAAAGAGTCCATATAAAGAGCGGTAGTGGGTTTTTAAGAGGATCGTGGGACCCGGTCAAACCAGTCCATATCAGCCACGCTAACAACAGTGTTGTGACTATGCTGGTGATATCAGCCATAGTAAGTGCACTATGCGATTGCGGATTTTTGCTGAACAGGCGTTTGGCTCTTAGCAAGCCATGGCTCATGGTTTGTGGAGCTAGCGCTAACACAACGATAGTCAGGGCGACGGCTAGAACGCCAGAAGTGATATATACCTTTGTTGGTAACAACAACACGAAGGCCTGTTCTGATGCGTGCGCGAACGCGCGCATCGGTGCGAACAGAGCGCCTGTTAACAACGCGAATAGCGCAATGGTTTGTGTTGCCGGTTTAACTGTTGCGCTCACGGCGTAGCGAGGAATTGTCTTATGCTGCCGGTCTTAGGACTAAGTGCTGCGTTAATGTCGCGTAGTTCCATCGATAGGGCGATTGAATGCTCGGTAAAGTGTTCTTTTAAAAATTGCTCGGCGCAATTGAACAGCTGTGCGGTTAACGCCTGCTTCACTTCATCAGTACGACCTTCGCGCAGACGAACCGAAAAGTCGATGTAGCCATGCTTCGCATCGCCGTCAGCAATGGAGTAGTGATCGCATCTAAAAGCCCTGACGCGAATGCCAGCGATTGGCGCGATTCCTGAGTCTATACTGGCCAATCGCAGTTGGTTGCACAGCGCTGCTATGTCTACAACATCTTCGAGGTTGGAGGAGTAGGTCAATTCCACGTGTGGCATGGTGGTCGCTTTTTATTGGTGATTTTGTGGTTCAGCTTATCGCAGATGTGTTCGTCAGTCATGACTTGCCATGGGGCTTGTTTAATGTCAATTTATGTACTAATGCTACCTAATTTTAAGTTGTTATTTTAATTGAGTATTTAAGGCATGCTTGCATTATATTTTGCATGTGATATAGTCATAATATTCGTAAATATGTAGTTTTATTTGATCATGAATATCTCAGAAAACCCGACAACAGGCCTGTCTGCATCTGAGCAGTCAGAACAACCGGCGATTGGTCTTGAGGGCAGTGTTTCTGTACCTCGCAGAACTCGCGTCAGCGCGGTCGCTACAAACAAGCCACGGATGGACCGTAAACGACGCTCGTATTCTTGGGCCAGCAAGCAACGCTAGGGTTTGTACGTCGCCAACAACGCGGCAAAGGCTGCGGACGTTGTTTGCGAAGCGCTTTTTGTGCACTGAAGGTTCAGCGCTTTGAAGGCAAGCTCGTATCGGTTGCATAGTTCGTCCGATCCGATAAGCATCGTATTTATAGCAGCCACACTATTGGTTTGTTGCAAACTTAATCCTTCACGTATCTCATTGCCTATCAACAAACCAGACACATAGCTGTGTACATGGTCGGCTGCCAATTCGTTTAATAAAACGCCTGAGCGCGCATGAAACAACTCGCTGATTATCGTGCTCGATTCATAACCACGTACAACGGCCTGCGTAAAAGTCGGCGTGTGCAGCGCTTTTGATGACGCGAGTTGCCCCACCAAAGTTTGTTTGAGTAAAACATCAAATAGCTCACCGGTAACGATGGTTTGAAAAGCGGTGACTGTGCCGGCGCTGATGTGCGCCCACTTTGAGTGCGTGCCAGGCATAATGACCATTACATGGTCGCTATGTTGGGATGCACCGACTAACTGCAATTCTTCTCCACGAATAACATCTGCGCGAGGCTGTGTTTGAGACAAGCCTGGAAGAAAACACATGTTGACCTTGCGTATGCGGCGCTTAACCGATTGAGCTAGCAAACGATCAAGCTTGGTTGGCAATTCGAGATAGGGCGTTTCTATCCAACCTGAGCGACTGGTGATCATGCCGGAAAAAAGAACGATCGAATCTTCGCTTAACCAATCGCCGATCAAATCAAATAAGCACTGTTCAAACTCGTTTGATATGACCGATTTGATACCGTTGTTGGAGCTGCGAGAATCGACAAGCTTGATATTCTGGTCAAACAAGTAGGCGCGAAAACTGGTAGAGCCCCAATCAACCCCGATTCGATGGATGTACTTTTCGATCATTTAATTCGTTTTGCGTCTAATTAGCCGTATTTATGAGTCTAGCGCTTATCCAGCAACAGGGCCTTTTTTCGGGCGTTTTTGAGCGTTATGCTTTCACCAATTTTGCGGTATCGGTACGGTTTTACGGAATTGCCTGATTAAGCCTTGGTAAATATGTGCGCTTTCGAGCCTTTCAATCGCCAATTACACTTAAAATAATGCGCATCAAGCATAAATGATCTTGGCCAAAAAATAGGTTTGAACGTTTGTGTGGCAACTGGTTCAAAGGCTTAATGCTATGCCCAACACAGTGGATGTTAAAAGCGGTTCGGGGAGACTTGCTTTGTTAATCGCAATAGCTCTTTCTGGGTGCGGTTTTACGCAAGCTGACTCCGGTACTGATGCCGCTGGCGTGACCGAGCAATCAGCACCCACTAAAAACGTGCAGCAGAAAATGAAAGCGAAGCAGGTGATGCAAAAAACAACCGGTAAAAATGAAAGTCAATTGCTAGAGCATGTTAGTGGTGTTGCGTTTACCGACAGCAAAGTTAGCTTTAGCGTTATCAGTACCGGTTGCACGTCAGCCAGTGATTTTAAAGTCGAGCATGCGATTGTAAATGGTGCTTGCGAAGTTACCATCAACAGAACAAAGCCGGATTTATGCAGACGTGCTCCGTACATTTATGATGTTGAGCTCGATTGGGCTGCACCTGCACAGTGCGAGCAGATGAGTATTTTTGTTGCAAATCCAATGCTGGTTACAGCACCAGATGACCTTGTGATAAAGCGGGTCAAGTAGTTGCTATGTTTGAATTAGGACAACTTCATCGCCGCGCAAAACAGGTTGCACTGTGCATTGTTTTGCTTGCCACATCGGGTCTTGGGCACGCAAACGATTTTAATCACTACATCGTTGGTGGTCGTGTCGTTAACGATGATGCCAAATACCCATTTATGGCATCTGTGCTATTTGATAGACTTGGTAGCGGTGCTTTCACTCCCGGCTGTGGTGGAACGCTCATTAGCGATCGATTCGTTCTGACTGCTGCACATTGTATTTATAACAACGACTTTGATCGGCCACGCTCAGCTGATCGTATTGCAATTTATGTTGGCGAGACAAATCTATCCAGTGACGATGGGCGCTTACTGAGAGTCAAACAAGTCCTACCGCATCCGGACTACGATAGAACAACCAGCCGTAACGATATTGGTTTGATCGAACTTGAATCACCTTACTCCAGTGCATCTGTGGCTGTGATACCTACGAAAAATAGTTCGGTACCGGTGCTTGGTGAACCTGGTTTAGTGATGGGGTGGGGTGCGATAAGCGAAGGTGGTGGTATCTCAACGCGGCTACGAGAAGTCACGTTACCGGTGATCAGTAATGCACGTTGTTTTCCTTACTATGTTAATGCGTTCGACTCGCGACTGGGGTTTTGTGCCGGTGGTGACTTAGCTGGTGGTCGAGACTCGTGTCAAGGCGACAGTGGTGGTCCCTTACTGGTGCTACGCAACAGCGAGTATGTGGTGGCGGGCATTATCAGTTATGGGCAAGGCTGCGGCCGTAGTGGTGTCCCGGGTGTGTACACACGTGTGGAGAACTATAGCGAATGGATTAAAAGTTTCACCGAAAACACGTTTGAATACAGCGGTCAAACAGACGCGCCGTTTGTCGAAGAAACCACTGTGGTTAAATTGGATGTGAACACCTCAATCAATACAGATATTCGGGTCGGCCAAGTGGCCTATTACGATGTGACCGGGGCCAGACAAGTTAACCTCACCTCGCATGAAGGTGATGCGGACATGTTCATCATCGACGATGCGAACTTCGAAGAGATCTCGTCAGAATTGGTGCGCTGTGCTTCACAACAGACTACGCCACTGGATTTGTGTGTCATTGATGAAAACAGTGGCAACGCGTACGCCGTAGTGTTTGGATTCTCTGATGCCGATTACACCATCTCAACTCAGTTGGTTGTGTCCAATCCAAACGGAGTGCAGCCCTTTGGCGTTGGTGCACAGAGTTCGTCGGGCGGGCTTTCGCTTGGCTCAATAAACAAGCCCATGATTTGGTTGCTACTGGGTTTGTGTTTTATCAGACTATCCAAGTCTTTTGGGTATAATAAATCAATACTTCGCAGTCTCAATTAGTATACATCGTCTTATTATGTAGATTTATTGGCTACCAAAGTCGATAGTCGTTGTTCCTATTTTGAATTGGCCGGATGGCCGGGAACAAACGATGAACTTGATATCCAGATTTTCTGCCACGATCATGGCAGGCGTTGATAAAACTGTTTCTCAAATCGAAAACCACGATGCCGTTATCGAGGCATCTCTCAAGGAAAGCCAGCGCGCCGCTGCCCGTGCGCGAGTGCGCCTGCAGCGCGTTACGCGAGATGGTGAAGCGTTAATTCAAAGACAAAAACAATTGAATGAAAAAATTCAGCATTGGTCTGAGCGTGCTCAAGCCACGCATGAAACTGATCGTGCAACAGCACTGCAGTGTATTGCGCGACGAAAACAATGCATCGCAGATGAGTCGGATATACGTGAAGCGCTTAAACGACACCAAGTATTAGAAGAACAAATGGTAGATACGATTACCAATATTGAAAAGCGTGTGGTTGCTATGTCGCAACAGCGTAATCAGATGCGTAGTCGAGAGTCTGCCGCCGACGCGCTTCGCGTTATTAACAAAATCGAAGGTGCGGATACCAATGGTATTGACGATACTTTTGAGCGTTGGGATTTAAGCATTACCGAAACCGAAATCAATGCCGGGGTAAGCAGCTCAGTAACGCCACTTGATTCACTCGATGTGGAATTTACCAAGGCTGAAGAACAACAAGCGCTCGAAGATGAGCTGGATGCGTTTGTTGCTTGTCAAGAGTCACATGATCTGTCAATCGATCAGGATCAAGGTGGGAAATGAGCACCTTAGTACTCGGCCCTGAATCGATGCTTGAGCACGACGCAAGTTTTGTTGGGCCGCCGAAACCGAGTGCATTAGACGTGCATGCAAACGGCACTTTGCAAGCCGAGCCAGTATCCAAAAGTGGTCTAGCACAAGTTATCAGTTTGCTCGGCAGGTTTGGCTCATTATCTAGCTTTATTCGTGTGTTAGGCGTAGGCGCTGTGGTTGCATCCATGTGCTTATTTTTGGTGGATGGTGTCAGTGCTATTAACGATACGCAACGCTTCTACACCATGTTGGCCTTCACCGGACTATTGAGCGCGGGTGGATTTGCCTTGGCGTTTGTATTGAAGGAGCAACGAGGTGCTCGCTCGTTTTTTGGATTGGCCTTATTGTCTGTGCCAATTAATTTTGCCGTGCTTGGGGCGTTGTATTATTCTGTTTTCCAGTTTGATCGAACATCAGCGCTATACCCAAGCGTTGCGCATTGGGAAATCCTGGACGTCGCAAGTTTAGGTATGGTCACACTTGTGGCAGTTGCATCACTGCTTCTTGTCACCGTGCTAAGCGTATCAATCATGGCCAGGGAAGCTCGAGTATGGCTCAGTGTTGCCTTGCTAGGTAGTTGTTCCTTCCTGCTCTTGCCTATCAGAGACACTACGTGGATTGCACCGCTTGTGGCTGTACTGGTTGTTGCATTGATTCAAGTGGTGCGCAAAAACGGCGAAACGGTCATTTCGTTGAAAACCCTGTCCGGCAGGTTTGTACAGGCGTTGCTGTTTTTACCGCCTGGCATAATGCTGTTTCGAAGCTTTTGGTTGTACAGCGTAAGTGATTTGTCGGTCATGGTTATTGCTTTGACCCTGTTTGCGGGTGTTCGATATGCCAGCCAACGAATTGAATCACCGGTTGTTCTTGCCAATGCGTTGCACAGTGTTAGCGCTTATTTGGCTATCGTTGCTGCTTATTTTGGTGCATTGTGGGTGCACTCGTTTTTGCCTGCCGTTTTTCTTGAAATTACGTTTATTGCGTTGTTCGGTGGCTTGATGTTTGAGCTTGAAAGCCGTGTGCAATCTAAGTGGTTCGCCCGTTTTATTAGTGTGGCAAACTACACCGTACTTGCTGCTGCCGTATTGTTTGGTTTGATTTTCTTGGGTAGTCTGTTGTCGTTTGTAGTAGGGTCGCTAACCACAATTGTGTTGGCTGTTCTTAGTGCAATACGGAAACGACGCGCGGAACTGTTCATATCTGGAATGGCATTAGCCGCCATGTTGTTATTGTATACCGACAACATTGTTTGGTATATCAATCATGCAGGCTGGTTTGGCCTTGCGACTTTAGGAGGCTTGGCAATTTTAAGCGCCTCGTTGATTGAGCGCTTTGGTCCTGTGTTGAGCTTGCGAATTACACAAAAACGCAGTTAGCCTTAGTTGAAAACGC
>CALHOU010000190.1 GCA_938035945.1 uncultured Granulosicoccaceae bacterium | reverse complement strand
CTATCGCGTTGACTTAGCGGGTCTGATTCGTTTGCTGCTACAAAGGCAATTTTCTTAACGCCATTTGCATCCATCAAGTGTTTATAAATTGCTGGTCCCGATTGGTAGTTTGCAACCATTCCAAGTACTGCATTGGATGCAGGTGCTGTGTAAAGCTCTTTAGGAAATGCGTATGGGAAATACATGATGCCGTTTTGTTCTGCCACCGGACGAACCGCTGCAGCACCATCGTCAACGTTTGGACCCACTACATAGTGAATGCCTTCTTGCGCCATTTTCTCCATACCCGCGATAGCGCGTTTAGGGTCTTTTTGATCATCGAATGCAACGATTTCTATATCGTATTTCTTGCCATCAATCTCATAGCCACCGGTTTCATTAATCCACGCCGCTCGCGCTTCCATTGATCGCTGATTCGAAATTCCCCATGCGGCCGCTGGACCACTGGTAACGCCGACGAAACCGATTTTAAGCACCTCGTTTGCGGCCATGGCATTGGCTGTGCCGAACATTGTAGCTGCCAGTACTGATAGTTTAAGTAGAGCACGTCTTTGCATGATTCTTCTCCTGTTGGGTTGTCCGTACATTAAGACGATGTGGAGCATGGTTTGTCAATTTTGAAAAACTGTTTTTATTGAAAGTAGTGGAGCATTTTGTATCACTTGCCGTAAAGCGTGGATATTTAAGTGGTTTTTACTGCATTGTTGCGAATCCTTGGTGCGCTCGCCTTGTAATGGTGCAGGGTATAATTGACCAATCTCGTTGATTATTTAGCGCGGTGGATTAACGCGTTTAGTTTTGATATTCATTGCTAGCCAGATTACCGGCGCAGTAAATATCCTGTCGACCCCATGGCGGCTTGTCTGTAAATAACCAATTTGGGTTAGCTATTTCATCCATTTGGGGTGCACCATAAAAACTATACTAAGCGGGGCCGGTAATGGAGCTGTGTGATGTATGGATCGAACGATGTTGACAACAGACGTATTCACTTAGGCGTTCCTAGTTTCTACCTATCTTTAAGGTGGCGCGCTCGCGCTCTATTACGCTCAAGCTTTTTAGGTGTGTTTCTATACTCCGCAATTTCTTTAAGTCCGATACCAGCAAATAGTGTATTTGCTGATAACCAACCGAATAACGATATCAATCTGAATACGGCTTTGGTGTTAGCCGATATTCTGCGTGCAGCACGTAGTGAGATCGCCAGTCAGCAACCTGCAATCAACAACGATTTGGTTGGTGATAAAGGTCTTGGTGGCGAGGTTGTTCAGCAAAACGTGATAAAGCGGCTGCAAGAGGCTGGCAAGGCCGAGCCCTTAGCTAATCCTGCCAACGATATAGAGGCGAAACTGATAAAAGCACAGTTGGAATCCATTTTCGAAATAATCGACGAAAACCAGCCACTCATAAATAAAAAAGGCATTGGCTTCAAGGGGTTTGTTCCAGCCGTGTTTGCACAACTTACAAACGAGCGTTTTGGTGAGAAAGTGGGATCAATCGCTGAAATAAAAGTTACCGCGCCAATGGAGCTGGTGCGTAATCGCAAAGCAAGACCAGATGCGTGGGAACGTGAAGTAATTGAAACAAGATTTATGTCCGCTGACTGGGTTAAGGGCAGTCTTTTTTCTGAGGAAGCAGATGGAAAAAATGGCGCCGCTTTCAGAGTCATGGTACCTGAATACTATGGACAAGCTTGTCTTGCCTGTCACGGTGGTCCAAAGGGAGAAGTTGATGTGACTGGCTATCCCAAAGAGGGTGGCATGGCAGGAGACTTGGGCGGTTCTATAAGCGTAACCCTGTACAAGTAGGTTTTACGAATTCGATAGAAGTAGAAAAACATGAATAAGCTATCGATTGTTACTCGCTTGACGTTTCTGTGTGCGTTCTTACTTGCCGTTCTTATAGGTTCTAACCTGTACCTCAACAGAGCGCTATCTAACGGGTCGCAAACACTTCTCGAAGAAACTCAAATTGTTGCCACCATGACAACCGCAAATGCGGCCGCACACGACTTTGGTGATCTTAAATACTGGTTAACAGATCTTGCCGCTAGTTTGCTTGTTCGAAGTGAGTTGGAAGCAGAGCAAGCTCGAGAACGATTGGAGGCTAACTTAGACCTCCTGGAAGCCGTTGAGCCAAGAGTAGTTGCACAAATCAAGCTCGATGTAAACAGCATGGTCGAACAATCCTTGAGTGCGGTTGATGCCTATACCGACTCACAGCGTGTTATGGGTAACACGCTCATGGCTAATGCGCGTAAACACATACTGGATGTAGATGCACAGCTGGCAGATTTAGTTGCTAAGCTAGAAATTAAAGTTCAGCAAAGCAGTGAAAGTGCGATCGCTGAAGCTAAAAAAACTGAACGTAATTCTATTTGGTTTACAACGATAGCCAGCGTGTTGGGGCTATTGCTCACCGCGCTCGTCATCCACTCAATTCGGTCGCCATTAAAGCGCCTTGTTACGGCCATGAGCGATATAACAAGCGGCAACCTTGACACCGAAATACCCGAAGCCTCGCAAGATGAAATCGGGTCGATGACGCGTACGCTTTCACTATTTCGCGATAGCACGCGAGAGCGCGATAAATTACAGCAAGAGCGTGACCGAGCTGCACAAAGGCTGGAACAAACGCAAAGCCAGCTTAATGCTGCACTGCATTCTATGTCAGAGGGATTTAGCCTATACGATAAGAATGATCAGCTGCTGTTGTGTAACGATCGATTTCGAAAAGAGCTGCATCCCGGATTCGAAGAGCACATCACGCTAGGCAGCAGTTTTGAATCAATCATTCGCAAGACCGCGAGCAGTGGGCTGATACCTGCCTCTGCTAAAAATCCCGAATCTTGGGTGCGTGAGAGAATGAAACGCCATCAAAATCCAGGCATTGCCTACGAACAAGAGCGTATCGATGGACAATGGCTACGTATCGACGAGCGCAGAACCACAGACGGTGGAACCGTATCAATTTACTCAGATATAACCGAGCTTAAACAGCGTGAACATCAACTAGTAGAGGCGAGTGATCAAAAAGACGCAGCCTTGAACGAGCTCAGTATCGTGCTTGAAAATATTAATTACGGTGTATTGTTTGTCGATGATGACATGCGTATTCGTTTAACTAATCAAGCCTATCGAGAATTGTGGGAGATTCCAGAATCGTTCTATGAGAAAAATCCATCGCTCCAGGATGATATGGAATATACGCATGGCTTAGGCCATTACGGCGTTCCTGATGAACAGTGGCAAAACTTCGTAGAAGATCGCATTAGCGCCATCCGTCAGCAATCATTGCATTCCACAGAAATGCAATTGGCCGACGGACGCACTATTCAACACCAATCAATTGCAATCCCTTCCGGCGGGTTCATGTTGACCTACTTCGATATCAGCGACATGAAACAGGCTGAGACAACATTGCGATTAGCGCGTGATATGGCCGAACAAGCTACATCCGCCAAGAGTAAGTTTCTAGCTACGATGAGTCATGAGATTCGTACGCCGATGAATGGCATTATCGGTATGAGTAATCTGATGTTAAATACAGAATTAAACAAAGAACAAGAAGACTATACTCGGACCATTGTTGATAGTGCCGAGTCTCTACTGACGGTTATCAATGATGTTCTCGATTTTTCTAAAATTGAGGCCGGGAAGTTTGATCTTGATCCGCAAGTGACCGATTTAAGAGAGTGTATTGAAGGCGCTCTGGATTTGGTTACCACGAGTGTCGATCAGAAAAAACTCAATCTAGCCTATTTGTTAGAGCGTGACACGCCTGAAGGCGTCATTGCCGATGGCGGTCGTCTTCGACAAATCCTACTCAACTTGTTAAACAACGCCATTAAATTTACCGAGCAGGGTGAAATTGTATTGCGTGTGGCTGTGGCGTCAGAGCAGGAGCTAGTGGCAGATTCGCTGGTGCCTTATGAAGAAAACATACCGCTAGCCGGTTTGCAATTTTCAGTATCCGATACCGGTATTGGTATACCTGAGGATAAAATCGATACCCTGTTCGATTCTTTTACACAAGTCGATGCCTCTACCACTCGCGTGTATGGCGGAACCGGTTTGGGTTTGAGTATCAGTAAAAATCTCGTCGAGATGATGGGAGGACGAATATGGGTGGAAAGTAAACTCGGTGAAGGCACTACATTCTACTTCACAGCGTTTCTACCAGAAACAGAAATTAGTAGAAGAGTGGCACTGCATGAGATTAAACCCGATCTGGCGAACAAGAACTTGTTGATCGTGGATGACAATTTAACGAATCGCAGAATACTGTCTATTCAGGCCGAAGAATGGGCCATGAAGCATGAGCAAACTGAATCTCCGCAGCAAGCGCTTGATTGGATTAAGGCGGGTCGCAAGTACGACATCGCCATACTTGATATGAGTATGCCTGAAATGGATGGTATTGCACTGGCTAGAGGCATCCGTCAGCATCAGTCGACTGAGCAATTGCCCCTCATATTATTGAGTTCGCTTGCCACCATTTCCGATGTGCCGAAGCACGAGCTTGATGAAGCAGGATTTATTGCAAAACTGGCTAAGCCTATCAAGCCTTCAGCATTGCTTAATATCATGCTGGACATTTTTTCAGGACAAGCCAATGTGTTTACTCGTAGAGAACGTAGTAAAGATGCGGAACTTGATAGTGAGCTTTCACAAAAGCTGCCACTGAATATTTTACTGGTTGATGACAATAAGACTAATCAGAAATTGGCTTCCCTGATTTTTAAACGCCTGGGCTACACAACCGAAATTGCCGTCAATGGGGAAGATGCAGTCACAAAACAGTTGGCGAATAAGTACGATGTGATTTTTATGGATATAGAAATGCCTGTTATGGACGGTGTGGATGCCACCAAAGCTATTCGCGCAGCAGAGCAAGATATCGGCGGATTATCCAGTTATATCGTTGCCACCACAGCCAACGCAATGCAGGGAGACCGCGAGCGATATTTAGCCGCAGGAATGGATGGGTATATCAGTAAACCAATGCGATTGAATGAATTAGTCAGCGCTCTTCATGCAGCGTTCGAAAAGAGCTCAGCATCTGTTGGAAAACCCGTTGGGTCTTAATCGGAAAGTGTAAGGGAATGATGAGTACAGGCGCAGAACGGATCTTAGTCATTGATGATCAAGAAGTTCATAGGAGAAAACTGGAATTAGCGGTGCAAGCACTTGGATATGAAGCTAGCACGGCGTCCAACGGACAAAGTGGGTTAGAAGAGCTGAGAACCCGACAATATGATCTTTTGCTGCTTGATATAGTCATGCCCAATATGGATGGCTTTGAAGTTATGCAATTTATGCGTCAAGAGGCAAAACTGCGTGATATCCCAGTCATAGTTATCTCTGCGCTTGATGGCGATATGGATGCAGTTGTTAAAGCCATCGAAATAGGCGCGCAAGACTTCCTACCTAAAAATTTCGACCCGGTGTTACTAGAGGCTCGACTCAGTAGTTCGCTAGAGAAAAAACGCAATAGAGATCGTGAGCTTGAACATCTACAGCAGGTTGAACGACTAACCGAAGCTGCTGTTGTGCTCGAAAAC
>CALHOU010000189.1 GCA_938035945.1 uncultured Granulosicoccaceae bacterium | reverse complement strand
CTTGACACCGGCATACATCCGCTACGTAGCGGAGAGCTAGAGAAGCGCAAAGAGATTGTGCAATTTACCTATGACAACGGAATGCAAGCTTTAGCAGAGCGATGGTTGAAAGGAATGGTGTATGCGCCGAATTTGGAAAATGTGGAATTGATGCAGGCATTGACTTCGATGGTTTTGCGTTGCGACGCCGATTTGCATGCTCGACAGATAAGAGCGCTGACCAACAGACCAGACGCATCAAGTTATTTGGCTGGTATTAAATGCCCGGTTTTATTGATCGTTGGCAAAGAGGATCAATGGAGTCCTGTGTCTCAACACGAAGATATGATGCGTTTGTTGCCCAATGCTCGGTTGGAAGTTATACAGAATGCGGGGCATTTTGCACCGGTTGAGCAAGGTGATGCTGTTGCCAAGTTAATTGTAGAATTTCTGGCGTGAATATGCAGTGTTGTGATAGCCGTTGGCAGGCTGACACTTCTATAAGCAACACAGTTTAACGGCTTTAAAGTTTTTTCGTTACGAATAAGGTGGTCATGGTCTATGTATCCAACTGACGATAGCGTTTCAATTGATCAGCTTGTACTCGATCCTTACCCAATCTATCGACGATTGCGCGCCGAAGCGCCAGTCGTGGCAGTACCTGCTGTGGGTCGTATTCTAATTACTAAAGCCGAAGACACACAGGCTATAAAAATGAACCCGGAACTCTTTAGTTCGGATGATCCCGATACGCCAATGGAAAGAGCGTTTGGTGCGAAAACCTTGATGAGACGTGATGGCGAAGATCACATGCGTTTACGTAAAGCCATGATGCCGTCTATGTCACCTGGGCAGGTGAAGCGAGTATGGACTGAGCAAATAGAGCAGATTGCTGAGCAATATATAGATCGCTTACCACGGGGAGAAGCGTTTGATTTCTTCGCCGATTTCGCAGGGCCGTATTCAGCGCGATGCGTCGCGCTCGTGCTTGGATTGCCCAGTGCCTCTGATCAGGACATACAGCGATGGTCGCAGGTATTGATCGATGGTGCGGGCAACTTTGGCGGTATTCCTGAGCTGTTTGAAAATACCGATAAGGCAAACAGAGAAATGAATGATTGCATTGCCCATTCAATAAAAGAAAAGAACGAGTATTTTGAATTTAGTGCACTTGGTGTGCAAACAGCAGTTGCTGATCCTATTGAATATGAACACATTGTATCCAATATTAAAATTGCGATCGGCGGTGGAATTAATGAGCCAAGAGATTCTATAACAACGGTGTTATACGGATTGCTCACCAATCCTGAACAGCGCGATGCTGTTGTGGAAAAACCTGAATTGTTTGCTCAGGCATTTGAAGAAGCCGTTCGTTGGGTGGCCCCAATACAAGTTAGCTCAAGAAGAGTTACATCCGATACGCAGGTTCGGGGCATTGACATTCCACAGGGTAAGGTTGTGATGACGGTTCAGGCCTCGGCCAATCATGATGAAGAAATCTATGAAGATGGGCACATGTACGATATCTTTCGAAAAAATAAGCGGCATCAGGCGTTTGGAAACGGTCCGCATTTTTGTATGGGCACGCACTTATCGCGGCGAATGATCGCCGATATCGCATTGCCCATGCTATTCAATCGTTATCCGAAAATGGAATTAATCCAGCCTGCGGAAGTAAAGTGGCGTGGTTTTGGGTTTCGTGGGCCTATCAATCTGCCCATAATCTTGAAATGAAGAGGGCTTGGCTATTTAATTCATGTTGCATTCACCACTTACGCCTTATAAAGTGTGGATGAAACAATAGTCCACCACCACCGATTGAAATACTAAATCGGTATAAAAAAGAATGTCTTAGACGTCGTCGTTTAATTGGAGGAAGCTATGAAATTAAAAAAAATTACATCGTTAAAATTATTATCGGCAATTGCACTGAGTGCTTTGCTTGGTGTAACTGCCGTGTCTGCCGATGAATTGAAGCTTGCACACTTTTCATCAACAAAATACCACCTGCATAACGAGATGTTTCTGCCATTGGCAGAAAAAATTGCCGAAGCTACCGGTGGGAAAACCACCATCCGCGTTTATCCAGGCGGTGAATTGGGAAAGGGGCCTGTGAAGCAATACGACAGGGCCATTGATGGCGTAGCCGACATAGTTTATGCATTGCCAGGTTACACCGCATCGCAGTTTAAAAAAACATTGCTCGTGGAGTTACCTGGCATCATTCCTGGTGATGCTGACATCACTGCAAAAATGTGGGACAACATTGATCATCTGGATAAAGAATTCAGACGCACAAAATTATTAGGTTTGTGGTCATCGCGTCCTGGTTCTTTACTAATGGCGAATAAGAAAATAGAAAGCATGGCCGACCTTAAAGGTCTGAAAATTCGCGTGCCCTCAAAGAACACCGGCCGCGTCGCTGAGGCGTGGGGTGCAACTGCTGTGTCGATGCCAATAACGCAGGTATATCAATCCATGGAAACCGGTGTTGTTGATGGTGCTCTGGTAGATACTTCTGTGCTTGGTAGCTTTAAACTTGGAGAAGTGACCAAGTATGTCACACAAGGCATGATTGGCTCCAATTCACTTTTCATGCTTATCATGAACCGTGATAGTTGGGATGGACTTGATGCCGATACGCAAAGTAAATTGGAGTCCATCACGGGCAAAGAGATGTCATTGGGCGGGAATGTGACGATGACCAATGCTGCAATCAAAGCAGAAAAGGCATGGGTAGAAGGTGGGGGAGAAATAATTTCGCTATCGGCTGAAGCTGCGGCGCAGTTCGACGCCGCCAGTGCTGCTCTGGCCGATCAGCTCATTACTGAACTAGAAGGTGAAGGGATAAAGGCCGCTGACTGGGCTGCAGCGCTTAAATAGTGGAGGCGGATGCCTCAACAAAACATGATGCAGGCGCTATCCACTGGACGGAGCGCCTACTCAAGTACGTCGCGTTAGTTGGCGGTTTTTTTCTATTCGCGCTTATGGTGCTGGTTAGTATTGCGGTGTTTAATCGCAAAGTACTCAACGAGCCCATTCTGGGCGATTTCGAAATTGTGAAAATCGGACTATCCGTTGTTGTCATGCTGGCAATGCCTTATGTCACTCTGCGCGGCGCTCATATCCGAGTGGATATTCTCGATCAATACATTGGTCGTTATGGTCGTTACTTTGGCGACATCTTTGCGCGAGTGGTTAGTTGTTTTGTGTTTACGCTTTTAATTATGAAAACATGGGACAAAATGCTGGATGCCCACAAGTATGGTGACGTCACCAACATGATAGAAATACCGGTATCTATTGCCTATGGTGCGATAACCCTCGGGTTTGGGCTATC
>CALHOU010000188.1 GCA_938035945.1 uncultured Granulosicoccaceae bacterium | reverse complement strand
AAAATAGGGTTTTATAAAATTAACTCGTAGAAAAATCACAAATGGCTATACGCCCTTACCGTAAGCTGCGCGAAATAGCACTCCCTTAATATAATCCAAAGTACTCAGCCTGCTCCCACTCGGATACGGTACGGTGATACCTACCCCACTCTGCGCTCTTTATCGTTACAAGATAGTCTACAAATTCATCGCCTAAATGTTGCCGATAAAAATCTGACTGATGAAACGCTTGAATAGCGCTGATCAAACTTCCTGGCAATCCCTGTGCGGTACTGTCATAGGGTGTTTCAACGGCATCGGGTATAGGCAGATTATTATCGATGCCATCCAGCCCCGATAAAATCTGGCTGGCAAAAAAGTAGTACGGGTTCGCTGTGGTTTCGGCCACACGGTTTTCAACACGCGATGCCGGATCACCTGTGGCAATTAACGCCCGTATCATCGCACCTCGGTTGTCACGCCCCCACTGGATTCTATCCGGGGCGAGTTGATGTGGCTGGTATCGCTTGTAACCGTTCACTGTTGGCGTGGTGAGTAAGCAACTTTCCTCGGCATGGGCAAGTAGCCCGGCAATCCAACCAGAAGCAACGGCACTTAAGGCACCCGATGCATCTGACATCATTAAATTATTACCTGTTTTTATATCGGTGACTGATTGATGCAAATGCCAACCACTGGCACACGCGTTTTCGATATTCGGTTTACACATAAAGGTTGCGTGTAGACCTTGTTGTGCACACACCTCTTTAACCATAGTGCGAAACATTATCATGTTATCCGCATGCGTAAGCGGGTCGGCCGGGTCAAACGTAAACTCGAACTGGCTTGGACCCATTTCCACTTCCATCGATCTAATTGGTAAACCGAGTGCTTGACAATGTCGTCGCAAGTTATCCATCACCGGCTCAAGTGTTGAGTAGTGTGCTTCAGTCAAAAATTGATAACCCTGTGAAAGGTTTTGAGTTTTAGCAGGTGTGCCAGGCATCGTTGCATCCGCATGCGCAAGCATTGGATCCTCACAGCGATAAACATGGAACTCGACTTCCAAGCCAACCACTAAAGCCATGTTGCTACTTGCAAGCTTTGCGATCGCATTTTTAAGTAGGTCTCGCGGTGAATACGGAATCACTCCACCCAACTTATACCGCGCATCGCAAAAAAGCCAAGCTGAATGTGGCGACCAAGGCAGGATACGAAACGTATCAGGATCAGGCACCATCAGTAAATCTCCAGCACCCGACATCCCACCAGCAACACCTGAGTCTGCCGACCAAACCGGGAACACGGTTTTGTGTGCTGTATCTTTGAGTAGCAATGTGTTGGGTGCGGCCAAGCCACTTGTAAATACCGACTCAAGTGCATCCGCCACGATCGTTTTGCCGCGTAATATGCCGTGCTGATCTGCAAAAAGCACGCGCACGGTCTCTACATTATTGCGGGCCACTTGCGCAAGCAGCGCTGCCGCTTTGCCAATCGCTTCCTCACTCAGTAAGCCTGTTTGCGCGAGTACTCCGGCAGCAATGCTATTTTTCTTATTCGACACCGCTTTTAAACTCCGCTTTATTTATTAGCGTGGTGGACTGGTGCTTCAAGCAGTCGTTACCGTGGCATCCCATTCGGTGCAAGCGGCGCGGCGTTCCTTATCGCTTTGTTCAAACGCTTGTGGCCACGTCGCCTTATCGCCTATCGTATCGTTAGAGATCGGGCCAAACACCTGCTTAGGATCTACCCCATTATGCATGGGCAGGTCGTCGGTGTTTCCGGCTCGCACACTTGCAATGGCCGCTCGCATCATACGGCGATACTTGGATATGGCTACGTCGGTAGTACCCAGATGCTCTTTGGTGCGATCAAAAATGCGGCCCGGACTTTCAACGGCCCATTGATCGTGCACGTTAATATCAAGCCCCATACCGGTGTAGGTTTCGCTTGTCTGTTCTTCCGGGTTATACCCGTAGCCGTTGCGCTTATTTTTTATTGGCGCGTAGTCTGGCAAGGTATGTTCTTTCAAACGCTGCTCACGCATTAAATCTTTATCAACCGGATTGCCAAAGCTTGTAAACATCGAATACCAATAGCACGTCTCGTCATCAACCGGAACATGCCATTGTGTGATGATCATTTCACGACTCATGGGGATCGAGATTGCACCGGGGAATATTTGATTAGTGATTCGCACATGTGTTTTTTCGTTTTCCATATGCCGCAATGCCACTATCCGCATACCATAGTCCATCTGCTCTACGGAAATTTCCGGGCGAGGGTAATCACGCAATAGTTTAGTCATGGGGATATTGGTATCCGCGGCCTTGTCACGAAACTGCTTACCGTAACTATCAGCGGTGTCTTCGTCTTCTAAAAAACGATGTAGAAAAGAGGCATGGGCTGGGTCTATCCCCACTTCCATCGCTTGCAACCAATTGCATTCCCATAAGCCCTTAAATGCAAATACATGCGTAGTCGGTGCGCGGAAGCAATCAAAGTTTGGAAACGCCGGCGGCTCTCCCGGCCCCATATAAGCGAACACAATGCCGTTCTTCTCAACGACTGGATAGGATACGTTCTTGATCTTCTCGTGCATTGTTGAGCCTTCTGGCTCGCCGGGTTGCTCGACGCATTGACCATCACGATTAAAATGCCAGCCGTGAAATGGGCAACGCAGACCATTATCTTCCAAGCGACCATAACAAAGATCCGCTCCGCGATGCGGGCACGCTCTACCAATCAAGCCTAACTGTCCATCGCTATCCCTAAACAACACCAAGTCTTCACTCAATAGCTTTACCGGCGCTACCGGACGATTGCCAGAGAGCTCATCAGACAGTGCTGCGGGTTGCCAATAGTGGCGCATCACCTTGCCCGCATCCGTACCAGGGCCTGTAAGGGTTAGCGTGTCGTTCAACTTCTGGCTAATCATGTGTGGTGTCTTCAGCGTGAAAGCGTTTACAGAATAGCAGGCGTTGGGCACATAGGGAATGCCCGCACCACAATGATAAGCTGTCGCGTTGTTGTCACTTATTCCCAAAGGCTGGAGTGGCGTATGGGATGCGCAAGAGCGTATGAAAAAGCAGATGGTTAGAATCGGCAGCGCGCAGCTATTACCTGCTGATCAGTAACACCAGTATTTTCTGTTGCTTAGGCATTCTCTTTAGCGACTCTGGGTACGTGATAAAGCAGAAAAAACACCATCGCCGCATAAGTCACGATCAAGTTTGGCATAGTGGTATTGAATCCAAGCTCGAATTCTGGAATGCCAAACCAGTCTCTAAAAGATCTTGTAGCAATAAACAAAATAAACCCTATGCCGAATATAAATAAACCGATGATTGCTCGCCGATTGAATGTGGTTCTTTTTATGCCCTGTTTGGCTTCCAGCCTAAAGAAGTACGCCACGGCGATCACTGTTACGACAGCTTCTATCAATATAGCCAAATAGGCATTGCTCGCGTACAAGCCCAGACTAATATCAACCGAGTCTGACCCAAAAACATGATGTGGGTGACCAGAGATTAAATCGAATACGAAGTGCAATAACACCAACGCCGCACCAGCTAAGGCTACGGATGTACTTTTGCACCACAGCTTACCCAGACCGAAAGCCAAAGCCATCCAAAACAGTTGGGGTAACAAGTCATGGCTGTAGAGCATTTCAACAGTCATGTTTTGTAAGGTGGTTGCGAATAAGTCGTCAGGCGTTGTTGGTTCCAGCCCGGCGTAGTGGAACAAAGCCCAGAGAATATCTTGCAGCTGTGAAGCTATTAGTAAAAACGCAAGACTACTGCCTGGTAGCTTGCGGTGCGCGACCAGTGCCGTGGAAAAATGACCTACAAGCATTTCATGTCCTAGCTGTCAGCAATTTGAGTTTTATCATAAAACTAATAATGGGTTTTATGATCGAACTTGTCAAGCTATGATGTGATCCATGAAATACAAATCCTTCTCTACTATGAATTGCTCTATCGCGCAGACGCTTGAAGTGCTGGGTGAACGATGGACGCTGCTTATCATTCGGGATGCCTTTCGAGGGGTGAATCGCTTTGAAGACTTTTTACATACCGGCATGTCTCGCAACGTGTTAACTGTGCGTTTAAAGCGTTTGGTTGAATATGAAATTTTTGAAAAACGCGCTATTGACGGTAAGTCTTCGGAATATGTGCTGACTAAAAAAGGCATGCAGCTACAACCCATTCTGTTAGCAATAACGCATTGGGGCGACAAGCATATGGCCAACCCCAATGGGCTTAGAACAATTTTTGTAGAGAAAAAAACAGGGAAACCGATAGCAGCTATGTCTGCCTATAGTGTTGATGGTCGGCCTCTTAAGCCTACCGATATTGATCTCAAGCCTGGGCCGGGAAGTTAAGAAACCATAGTGGAAATTTATAACGAGAATAAGAGTAGCCCCATTACCCGGGGCCACTCACACAAAACGTTTTCTAATTCAATTTAACGGCCTATCTCAACCATTGCGATCGCGTATGCCATCACGATACAGTGCTTTGGCAAGTGCTATACACATTAGCCCCATAACTATAGTAAAAGGCAAGGCCCCGATAATCATGGCACTCTTCAGCGCTTCCATCGGATCTGCTCCGCCTGCTGACTTACCAGCTACCAGTAAGGTACCAATGACAAGTGTGAGAATTACACCCCAAACAATGCGGTGCTTGATACTCGTCAATTGCTCGCCGCCGGACATGATGGTATTCATCACCAGTATTCCAGAATCGGCAGAGGTCACGAGAAATGTCATGATCAATACCACGCACATGATGGTTATAGCATTGAGGAAATTGCCTGAAATCATTTGACCCAATGTGACAAACAACTTCGCGGTATTCGAAGCTCCAATTATTGCACCTTCAGCACCGCCCGTAAGTTCAAGATCAATCGCTGTTCCGCCAAGAATAGTCATCCATGCAAAACACACCAAAGCCGGTGCGATAACACACCCCAAGATAAACTCCCGAACACTACGACCGCGTGAGATTCGCGCAAGAAATAATCCGACAAACGGTGAGAATGCTATCCACCAAGCCCAGTAGAAAGTAGTCCACGCAGATTGCCACGCAAACTGACGACCCGCATCCCCAGCGGCATAAGTGGCTTGCAATACAGATTCTGGCAAGGCCGCAGCTTCACCTTCTAAACCTGAAACAAATCCATCAAAGTTACCCCAAGGCCCCGTAGCACCCGCTCGTAACGCATCAGCATAAGGTGCAGCTTCTGCCGGTAGGCCCGCGGCAAAATCAGCTGCACTCTGCGGTCCGAATGCGCCGAAGCTTAGGCTAAAAAAGTTAAAGATATAATCTACTAGCGCGCTGCCATAGGTGGTCAATGCGAACATAAACGACCCGAATATAATAAATGTCAGTAATAGGATTAGTGACAAGACTAAGTTGAGATTTGACAGGTACTTCACACCACGACCAACACCTGATACGGCCGATATAATTGATAGGCACATGATAACCAATAAGCCCGCAAGCAAACCGACTGTGCTCGGTGCAGGTGTATCACCCGTTAAATTCATCAACCAATCCATGCCCGTAATTGCATAAACACCGTCGATAAACTGCGAAACACCAAAGCCTATCGTTACTGATACGCCCAATATCGTGGCGACGACGCCCAGTACATCAACAACGTGACCTAGAAAACCGTTCATGAGACGACCAAACAATGGTGTTAATGCAGAACGAATGGTTAGCGGCATATCGCGAGTGTATGCGTAATAGGCCAGCGACAAACCCGTTACAACGTAAATTGCCCAGGCGTGGAAACCGTAGTGTGCAAACGTATAGCGATAAGCTGAGCGTAATGCTTCTTCGGAATTCGCTGCCACTTCACCACTCACGATCAGCGGGTTCGATCCCCACAATCCCAAGGGCTCGGCGGTGGCAAAGACCATTAGCCCAACACCAAGACCAGCGCCAAACATCATTGAAAACCAGGAAAAGTTTGAGAACTCAGTGCCCTCGCCCGGTCTGCCCATAATTCTTTTGCCGGTTTGTGGCAACGCTGCAACGATAAACAAGAAGATTGCAAAGAGCCCAACGATTATGATGTAGAACTGATTAAAGCCTGCCAGCAAGCTTGAGTTAATTCCGCCGAGCACGCTGTTGGCATTTGCTGGCCAAATCAACGCCCACAATACAAGCGCAACCATAATTCCTTTACTCAGAAGCGCAATCTCTACGCTATTACCCTGATAAAAACCGCCGCTGGCCTTTTTGACCATGACGTCGGTAAACGGTGCTTTCAATGTCATCTGTTGTACTCCTAGTTAACAAGCGTGCCACGAAATTGATACGCTGATTTGTGATTACTACCTTTATCCAAACTCAACCACTGCAAGAAAATCTGTTGCTGGATTTGTTTTCGATCGGTCGTGTTTCTAAGTGCGACGCGTCGGTTGCAGGCGCAAAGGTCCAAAGTTTTCGTTAAAGAAGCGATACCAGTTGCCGCCCATAACCGCGGCTACTTCACTTTCCCTCATACCAACGGAGAGCAACCCGGATTGAATGTTGCCAAAGTCTCGGTTGTCTTGAAACCATTCAGGCATTGGCGGGAATCCTGCTTGAGTGGCAGAGCCTTCGCCGTAGTCCATCTCTTTTGTCCATCGACCTACACGCATCCACTCAACAACCGAGTCTGGTTGATCCTGACAAAGATCTGTACCGATACCCAAATGCTGCACGCCATACTTATCGGCGGTTCGTGCAATCATTTCGCAAAAACTTTGCAACGTGCAGTTGGATTTGCCTTTGAGATGATGTGGATACAATGAAAATCCAAGCATCCCACCATGCTGAAATAGTGCATCGAGCACCTTATCTTTTTTATTCCGCAGTGCAGGAGACCAGTCATGTGGATTAGCGTGGGTAACCGCGATGGGGCGTTCAGATAATTCACACGCTTCTATGGTTGAGCGATCGGCCGAATGACTCATATCGACCACTAGCCCTACCCGATTCATTTCCTTTATGACCTGCTTTCCCATTCGAGTTATGCCGGTGTCTTCTGCCTCATAACAACCCGTCGCCAAGAGGGACTGATTGTTGTAGGTCAGCTGCATAAAACGCGCACCTAATGTGTGTACTATTTCAACAAGATCGATATCGTCTTCAATCGGGCTTGGGTTCTGAAATCCAAAAAAAATTGCGGTG
>CALHOU010000187.1 GCA_938035945.1 uncultured Granulosicoccaceae bacterium | reverse complement strand
TTTAGTTCGCGTAAGAAGTCGGTGTAGCCGCCAACCACATCAACAAATTTACCGTTGCCTTGATGCACAAGACAGCGCGTTACAACATTGTCGAGCAGTTTTCTATCGTGACTGATCATAATCACGGTACCTTTATATTCCGACAACAAAGATTCTAACAATTCCAGTGTCTCAACATCTAAATCATTGCTGGGCTCGTCGAGCACGAGTACGTTGGATGGTTTTAAAAATAATTTGGCTAACAGCAATCGATTGGTTTCACCACCAGATAAAGCGGTGATCGGTGCACGAGCGCGGTCAGGTGCAAACAGGAAGTCTTGCATGTAGCTCATAATGTGTTTTTGTACGCCATTAATTTCGAGTGTGTCTTGACCTTCGCTAACGTTATCGGCTGCCGACAAATTGGGATCGAGCGCAGCACGCAGCTGGTCAAAATAGGCGATTTGCAATTGGGTACCGCTTTTTATAGTGCCTTGTTGTGGTTCCAGTTTGCCAAGCAGTAAATTGATAAGCGTTGATTTTCCGCATCCGTTCGGTCCCACAATACCTAGCCGGTCGTTGCGCATAATCGACACGGACAGGTTCGATACAATCACGTTGTCGTCAAACGCGAAACTGATGTTGTCGGTTTCAAACACCACTTTGCCGGATCGATCAGCAGCGTTTACGCTCATCTTCACGTTGCCGCTTCTTGAGCGTCGTTGTCGATGTTGTTCACGCATGGCTTCAAGTGCGCGCACCCGACCTTCATTGCGCGTGCGTCGTGCTTTTATGCCTTGGCGTATCCAGGTTTCTTCTTGAGCAAGCTTTTTATCAAACTGCGCATGGTGTTCTGCTTCTACTTCTAAAGCTTGTAGCTTTTTAATCTGATACGTTTCGTAGTTGCTGGGCCATTCGGTTAGAACGCCGCGATCGAGCTCTATAATACTGTTGGCCACATTATTTAAGAAAGCTCTGTCGTGTGTGACAAAAACAACGCTGCAATTAAGACCAATCAAATATTTTTCCAACCAATCAATCGAACCGATATCAAGATGGTTTGTTGGTTCGTCGAGCAATAAAATATCAGGATCTGAAACAAGGGCACTGGCCAGTAATACACGGCGCTTCATTCCGCCGGAAAGTCCGGCAACGTCGGTGTCGCCTTTTAAGCTCATGCGCGAAATGGTTTCTTCAACACGTTGGCCCAGTGCCCACGCATCTTTTGCTTCTATTTGGTCTTGTACTTTTTGCAGCTTGTCGGCATCAAACGCATCCATGTCGGTTGATAGTCGATGGAACTCGGCGATAAGTTCACCTGCCTCTGGCAAGCCGCGTGCAACCACCGAATAAACATCGCCGGTCATTTCGGTTGGAACGGTTTGTTGTAAGTAGGCGGTTTTTAATAAGCTACGTCGGCTTAATTCGCCCGAGTCAGGTTCGATAAATCCGCCAATCACTTTTAACAGTGTGGACTTGCCTTCACCGTTACGACCAACTAACGCTGTGCGTGTGTTGGCTTGCACGGCGAAGTTGATTTTGTCCAGAACAGGGACAGCTCCAAATGCAACGGTTAAGGCTTGGGCTCTGATCAGTGCCACGATAGTAGTTTCTTGAGGCGATAAAGACGCCTATTATGCGTGAAAAAGCACTCGAGCTGAGCGTTACGAGCCTTTACGTCCTGCTGATTTACGGTCGGCGGCGCTGGCGCGATTAATATCGAGATAAAACGTGTTGTACAGCAACCCGAAATCTTGCCCAGGCTGCGTGCTGCGGAATAGTTGAAAGCGAAATCGATTCTTCAACATGGCATCGAAGTTAGCCCATATCAGCGGTGAACGTAGCGGACCACCACCAATAAACACATGCACAATGAACTGATCTTCAGCGATATAACCAATCGCTTTAAATCCAGGGGAATCGAAAAAGCTGAGCGTCATGTTTGCATCGGCCGTAACCAATTTGCATGCGTAAGCGCTAATTGGGTGTGTTTCGTTGCCGGTTGTTTCTACCATCGAAGGCGTTGGCAAAATAACGACGCGTTTACTCTGTTGCACGGTTGCAGACACCATATCGATAAGTTCGGGCACGTCAAAGTGTGGACTACCGGGTGTGAGTCTGTGCGGTGTTGAAAGCTGTGCCACCGGACCAGGCAATCCGGCTTGCCTGAGTAACTCTGCAATGCCAATCGATAGTTTATGCGGCTTAAGATCGCGCTGTTCTACCAAAGGGCGAATATCGGTCGCGCGTCGGTCTTCTATTAACATGCAGCCATTGCGGCTGGCCAGGGCATGCAAGTAACGTAAGTTTTCGGATTGTAGCTCGGACATTTCAGGTGGGACGAACAAGGCTAACTTGCCGTTCTTCACATCGGAAGACACCATAGTTTTAAGGCTAGGGTCGAGCCGTGTATCGCTCAACCGCATAATGCTGGACAGACCGTTTATCCAAGACGCGCTGTCTGGAATGACTGCTTGTGTTGTGGCTGTAGCCAAAACTGGCCCCTTTGCGTATTCACGCTACGAATCATTAGGGGTGTTTTGAAGCTATTTTCGGGCCATGGGCCCAATGTGCGCCCAACGTATTGGTAACGAGGGGCTTAGAATGGCGGTTTTACTGCTTTGCGTCGTACTCAGCCTGCGTGTGCGCCTTGATCGTAAGGGCGTGAATCGCGCCAGATTTGATGTGCTCTTCGAGTACGGAATACACCATTTTGTGCCGATTTACGGGGCTAACGTCGGTGAACGCATCACTGATGACCAGCGCTTCAAATTTGCTACCTTCGGACGTGACCGTTGCGCTCGCGCCTTCGATCGCTTTTTCTACCAAGCCACTAAAAAAATCCATTCGCATCTGTTTGTACTCGAAACGTTATATGACGTGATTATACCGAATTGCGCGAAACGCAATGAGAACCTTGAGATTTATTAAAAAAAAGGGCTCGACAGGCGAGCCCTATTTGGGGGTGAGAACGTGACACCATAAATTTCCGGAGCACGTGCAAAGATATTAGTAGTGGCTTTCATAAAGTCAATAAATCATTGATATATACCAATTTATTGACCTTAACTGCGCATAATTTTTAGTCCGGGTTACCGTAAAAAACGTATGAGGTTGAGTAGTCACTGAATTCAAAGTAGACCTTCTCTTCACCCGAATCAGCTACGCCATTCATGTTCTCATCAAGAATGCCGTAACCAAAACGGTAGGGGCGGGCTTCACCGGTGCTGGTGCCTGACGCCGTAGAGATTTTGTCGATTTTAATGAACTTCTTAACCAACTTGTCACCAGCATAGACTTCCAGAATGCCGTCGGTACCGGTCCAGTTTTGCAATGTTCGGCCAAGCTTGTTTTGAGATTCCTGAGTACAGCCAGCCAATATCATTAGGCCAAGCAGAGAGAGAACAACTTTCATGGGCATAACTTCCAATTAATAACTTGTGTCTAGTGTATCGGGTTGCGCCGGCCGTTGAGTACAGATTTTTCAGCTCACAGGCAATATTTCGTGAATTGTCGGAAGGAAAAGGACGTTCGGGTACGTACAGATTGCTGCCGTCCAACTAGAATACACTCATACAAACGAGAGAAGACGCCATGAGCGCCGTAGAAAAAACATTTGGCATTAGCGTAAAGATGCCTGAGAACGACCCCATGTCAGCACCGCACTTACTCGGGGATGATTGGACGGGTACTCGCTGGTACGAATCGGCCGAAGAGCGCGATGCCGCTTTGGTTGATATGCATAACCATCCGCGTTACTACCGTAACGGGGACTCGCCCAGTATTGTATTGGAAAAAATCGATCCTTAAATATTTTTAGGGAAGTCGTGTTCGACCAGCTCGATCTGCGTGTCGGGTTGAATCACAAAACTTTCGCTGTGCAATTGGAAATGCAGGATTGCGCATGTGGCTAATTGGGTTGGCGCGTTCGGGTGAAGTTGCCTGCCCAGAGATTCCAATCCGGGATTGTGCGCAATAATCATTAAGTGCTGAACGCTGTCGTCGGTTTGCTGTATGAATTCGAGGATGGTGCCGGGGGATGAGAGGTATAGCGCATCGTCATACTCGATGGCATTTGTATTGATTGGATGGACATCCAACAGAAGCTGTGCGGTTTGCCGCGTGCGAT
Source organism: uncultured Granulosicoccaceae bacterium (assembly GCA_938035945.1). Classification (GTDB taxonomy): domain Bacteria; phylum Pseudomonadota; class Gammaproteobacteria; order Granulosicoccales; family Granulosicoccaceae; genus Granulosicoccus. The sequence continues at coordinate 1,860 of CALHOU010000187.1, read as the reverse complement.
TGGCCGAGCTGCAAAGTATGCGATCTGGCGTCCTTCCTTTATCAAGTAAACGCTGCGCCATCATGGGCGCGTCGCGCAAGCCACGTTTGTTTAGTGGTCGATCAAAGTCTTGCTGATTTGGTTCAGCCCAACTGGACTTGGCATGACGTAGAAGCGTTAGCAGTTTCATAGAGAGGCGACTTTAACAGTACTTTAATTAGTACTGAATATACGCTTTCTATTCGAGGATGGCAGCATCGCTTGCGCGGATGTAGCCGGTGCCTTTCTCGGTTTCGATTTTAAACCACTCATTCACCTGGCTGTCGAGTGAAAATACAGTGCCGGGTGCGACGCGCATAATTAATTTTGAGTAGGCTGCAGGTTCTGTGTATATACCTTTTGGGTAATATGTGCCAACAACCTTGACTTGGGTGCCTGTGCCAACGTATGCGCGTTGAGTTGTTTCATTCTCGTCTATTGGATTTAGTTCGAAGTCACGATTGGTATTGATAGGGGTAACCACGACTGGCGTTACCTCGGTTGGCTGATTTCGACGAATCGCCAAGGCCGGGCTCTGCTGAGTTGTTGTAACCGGTGCCGGTCGTTGGTATCCAGGAATTAAATCGGTTGGAATTTCCAGAACCGTGCCTTCCATTAAACGCCGTGGATTAGAGATATTGTTGTGTTGCGCGATGTCGCGCCATTTACTGGATTGACCAGTAAATTCTTGTGCGATGCTGCCAAGCCGATCCCCTCGTTGCACGGTATAACGAATCACGCCGTTGTTGTAGTCTTCAGTGACCTCATAGGGCGTGTTGTCCGAGCTGGCTGCAGTTCTATCGGGTGTGCCACCACAGGCCGTCAGAATCAGCGCTACAGGTACAACAAGAAGCAGATTTTTGTAGTTATTGTTTTTCATCAACCTTTAGGTGAGGCATCGGTGCTCATAGATGTTATCGAACGGGTTGCGAGCAAACTTTGACTGCGTGAGTGGTGGTAGTGCGAACCACTCTACAATTTAACATGCCCACTTGGCGTACTTAGCTGTTGAGTGCAGGGGTACGCACTTTTTATTAGTCTACGTCGCAAAATCTCGTATGGATGCAAATCAGATTAAATCCGGGGACAGTTTACTTAATTGCAATCGTGCAGCTCATTAGTACATATAAGTAAACTGTCCCCGTAATTACGCGGGCCGATGCGGGCAAGCAATTAAGTAAACTGTCCCCGGATTTCCCCGCGTTAGCGGATTGTGCGCACAAAAAAGCCGGCGCATGCGCCGGCTTTTTCCACTCGCCAAAACGGCGGTGTGTTTGCGTTTACTTAATATCGCGAGAGTGTACGTAACCAACGCCTTTGTCGGTAGTTACTTCCAACCATGGGCCAATCGCTTTCGACACAACTAGCTGAGTGCCTGGCGATACTCGCATTAATAATGAAGATGAAAAGTCAGCTTCGTTGTAAACCGCTTTTGGATAGTAAGTGCCGCGTATCATAACTTTGCCAGAATCTATGCTGCTAGCAGCAACTGCGACAGATGCCTCTTCTGAAAGAGTTTCGGCTGTAATTGGCTTAATGCCTGTATCGTCTTGGTAAGCTGCCTCAACAATCTTGATATCGCCTTCTTTAATGTCAGTTTCAGCTGGTAGGTTTGTACCAGCTAGCACCGCCGCACTCGCATCAAGTGCTGCTTTGTTTTCAGGAGTCACACCGCCAGCGGTAGCTGTTGGTACCGTGCCTTCTGCACCTTTGGCAATTAACACACCCTCAGCATCTCTTTCGCGAACCATTGCTGTTGGCACATAGATTTTCTGACCTGGGCGAATCTTGCCAAGCTGAGATTGGTTAAACATATTCTTCTCAGCAATCATTTTCCAGTTA
>CALHOU010000186.1 GCA_938035945.1 uncultured Granulosicoccaceae bacterium | reverse complement strand
CAAATTGGCAATCCAGAACGAGATCGAAAGAAAGGGCTCGGACTGGGATTAGCTATTGTAAAACGTACTGCTCAATTGCTCCAACATGAAATCTCTGTTGAGTCGCAACTTAGTCAGGGATCAACATTTTCTATAACAATTGAGCAAGCTAATATTGAAGATTGTGAGATAAGACAAAATCTAGTCGAGCATGAGCAACCTGATAAGCATACCGACACTCTCATTGTTGTTATCGATGACGACATCACAGTGCTAGAAGGCACTCAAATCCTCTTTGAGAAATGGGGCTGCAATGTTATTACGGCCACAAGTCAGGCGCAGGCACTGACGTTATTAAAAGAAAAAGAGCGAATACCTGATGGTATAATTGCCGATTATCGATTACGTAACAACGAAACAGGTATTACGGCTATTCATTCGATTCATGCCATATACCATAGTAGCATTCCAGCCTTAATTGTTACGGGCGATATAGCTGTTGATCGATTAAAAAAAGTAGATCAAAGTGGTATTCAAATGTTGCCTAAACCCATTAGCACATTGAAACTGCGCACTTTTCTGCGCAATGTTGAAAAGCTAAAGTCAGAGCATAACTAAATTATCGCTGATCGGGAATCAAGCCTAATTTATCAGCCTCCAAAGCTGCTTGAGTTCGATTACTGACACCTAAACATTTAAAAATCGCTGTTATGTGCATTTTTACTGTTGCTTCAGCTAGGTTTAAATCTGATGCGATGACTTTGTTCGAATGGCCATTTGCTAAAAATATTAACACTTGTTTTTGTCTTGGCGTTAGGTCATTGGGTGCCTGGTCAATTTGCTCAAGAGCTTCATGCTCTACCATATTGGGAGGTACATAGATTCCGCCTGCTAATACAATGCGTAGTGCATTTATCATTATGTCACTGGTGGTGTCTTTGTGAATAAAACCAACTGCGCCTTTATTTAGTGCACGTTTAACATCAACCTTTGCATTAGAAGCAGAAAGAATAACAATAGGTAAGGCGGGAAAACCTTTTGTTATTTCATCAAGCGCCTCAAACCCATTTTTTTCGGGGAGATTTAAATCAAGTAAAACCAAATCTAAGTCTGAGTTGTTTGCTACCAAACCGGTAGCTTGATCACAGCTTGAGGCTTCTAAAACCTCTACATTTTCCTCTAGACGAGATAATGCTTGGCATACGCCTTCGCGGAACAAACCGTGATCATCAACAACAAGTAACTTCATTTACAACTCCAAGTTGTTCTATGATCCGAGCCTAAATTCAAGAATACTAGACTATATCCAGTACCCATTTTATACCGCTAAATACGATGGAAAGGTTTGCAGGTTTAGGTCAATTCCAGCTCGGCCTACTGCTGAATTACTATTATCTACGCCATGCTATTTATGGGATACACGAGTGAACAGATGGAAGATTAAGGGCTGTTAGGTTTGTACTGATAACCAGTAAGCCACATTGAGTCTTTAGTAAAAAGTAGACAACAATCTGTTTTGGCCAAATTTCTACCGTGAAGCAACTTTAAACTGGTGCAAGCTGAGTGCAGCTTGCACTATTTCATGTAAGACCGCAATGGTTTTAAATTCGCTACAGATTCGTCGTATTGCGAAATCACTAGCGAAATGCAGTAATTAGTCGTTACACGTTAAAGTGAGAGGCTATTTATAGCCGTAGCGAAGTTTGCTAGCGCGAGAATTTGCCCCGCAGATCGCCCGATTTCGTGTAAATTCTCGGTGATTTTCCCAGGGTCTTGACCTTTAAGGCTGGTTTCTAGGGAAACTGCTAAACACGAGCGCCGCTTTTCGATTTATAGTGAAACCAACGAATGGAACAGGCAAGTGAAATTTAGCAATAGAATTTCAAAATTTATCGCGGCTGTACTAGGGTACTCAATATCAGCATGCGCAACTGTGCCGGTTAAAGAATACAACTACGCTACTGTGCCCAATACAAAAGTACCCACGCTTGAGCTTTATGGTTTTAGAAGAAACTGTGAAGCACGAGTGCCTTCTATACGATATATAGAAAAGCCTACTAGCGGAACACTCTCTGTCAAACCCAAAGAAATGGTTATAGCGAGTGGTCCGGTTTCTATCGGTTCTGTAGGCGACTGCGCGGGTGAGACGGTTATGGGTAAGCTCTTGTACTATACCCCCGCCGAAGAATTCAAAGGTATTGATGAATTCACAGTGGACGTAACATTTCCTGGGCTGGCAGGCGTTGCAAGGAAAAAAGTCACTGTTAATGTTCGGTAAAGAGAACAACTTTGCGATTTGCCACGAAATAACCTAATTGGGTTAGTTCTATCTCACGAGGCAAAAACTTACTTGGGTGAAACGCCTCTCATTCACTAGCTGACTACACATTTCGGTGAGCAGTTTTAGCGAATTCCATCGCGGTGGTAATCAAGCCGTTACGTGAACATAGATTCTTTGTTGCATGGAATCCTGTGTTTATGAAAATCACTAAATTGATTTTGCTGCACGCGATGTTATTTATCAGCGTATCTGCGTTTGGTCAAAGCTGGGTTGCTCAACCCAATATGAAACTTAAACGCGTGGAAGCTACTGCGGTAGAGTATCAAGGGCAGTTATATGTGTTTAATGGTTTCTCCAATGGTTTAAGAGTAGGCAATAGTGTTGAAACCTATAATCCAGCAACAAAACAGTGGACACTACTAGGCTCCACACTAGCCGCTAACGGCACAGCCGTGACACATGCCGGTGCCGTTGTTGTGGGAAATGAGGCGTGGATAATTGGTGGCCGCATTGGCGCACATCCAGGTTTGGTTTCTAACAAAGTTTGGAAATACAATTTTCAAAGTAAACTTTGGCGTGCAGGCCCTACGTTACCGGTTGCGATGGCTGCCGGTGGTGCGGCCATGGTTAACAACAAAATTCATTTATTTGGTGGTGTAGACACGCAAGCGAGATGCGACGTGGACTTGCACTATGTCTACGATTTAACAAACCCATCAGCCGGCTGGAAAAACATAACCAGCAGTGCGGCCATGCCATTGGCTAGAAATCATTTTGCCACAGTTGTTTTAAACAATGTCATTTATGCGATTGGTGGGCAACATGTTCATGATGGTTGTCCTGGAACTACGGGGCGCAACCTTGCGTATGTACACTCTTATAATCCACAAACTAATCAGTGGAATCGCTTAGCTGATTTACCATCCATAGAATCACACAGTGAGCCATCAACGTTTGTTCATAACGGCTTTATCTATACGGTTGGTGGAGCTACAGACGGCAGTAAAGTGCTTCGATACGACCCCTCGTTAAATCGATGGGAGCAAGTTGCAAGTCTCCCAGAACCATTGCTTGCACCGGTTGCACGAATTTACGATGGTCGATTAGTGGTTGCTGGCGGAGGCGCACCCGTGGCTGCACAATCTATAGCCACAGTGCGATCACTTACGCTACCTCAATTTAGTGATGTCGCGACAAGCCACACGGCAGCTAACACAGGCAACAGCAACGAAAACGCTAGCAGTGGTAACGATAATAACAATGTTGTTAGTGGTAATAGTAACAATGCTTCGATTATCAGAACTGAAGCGGAAGATTTTCAGGCGCGTAGTGGCGGCGGGTCGCACCAATGGACAGTTGCAACTCTGCCTAATGCGAGTAGTGCAGGGTCGATGATCGCAATGCCCAACACAGGTGCTTTGAAAACCGGATCGCAAGCGAGCCCTATGTTGTCATACCCCATTAATTTTAATGAGGCAGGTAAATATTATTTGTGGGTTCGTGGTTGGGGTGATGAACGAAGTGATGGTCGAGGTGGGAACGATAGTGTTCATGCAGGTCTGAATGGGACGCTGAGTTCTTCTGCAGATAACATCGACGGGTTTCCGAATGGTTGGAACTGGTCGAACCGAACACGTGATGGCGTGCCCGCAACATTGAATATACCTTCGGCAGGCATACATACGGTGAACTTGTGGATGCGTGAGGACGGGTTTGCCATTGATGAATTTATCTTGACTAAGGAACCTGATTTTAATCCCGGTTCATCGAGCACAGTGGTAGCGAACAACAATACGCCAACAGCACCAACAGCACCAACGACAACAAAGCCAACAACGCCAACAACAATGCCCTCGAACGACAATATCATTGTTCTAGAGGCTGAGAATTATGAGAATAAAACGGGCACGGCAACACACCAATGGGTAAACGCATCACTTGCCGGTGCCAGTAATAACGCGTCAATGATAACTACACCAAATCAAGGCGTGTTAAAACCGTCTGCCAACGGCAGTCCCATGCTTTCTTATTCGGTTAACTTCACGCAAACCGGCCAATACTATGTGTGGGTCCGAGGTTGGGGGGATGAACAGAACGATGGGCGGGGCGGTAATGATAGTTTGCATGCCGGTATGAATGGCGTGTTGTCATCAAGTGCAGATAAAATAGATGGATTTCCCTCGGGCTGGCATTGGTCAAACCGCACACGCGATGGAGTTGTTGCCACTGTCACCGTGTCAAACGTTGGTGTGAATACGTTTAATCTTTGGATGCGAGAAGATGGCTTTGCAGTCGATAAAATTATTTTGGCGAAAAATGCGTCTTATATTCCTTCAGGGGCAGGGCAAGCCACAACCCAGACCGATAACAACAACTCGACTACAAGCAATGTAGCTCCCATCGCTAACGCCGGTTCCAATCAATCTGTGATGGAAAATACGACGGTAAATCTTAATGGCCGTATTAGCGATAGTGATACACCAACTAGCTCACTGCAAGTGCAATGGAGAAAAGATTCCGGCCCCGGTACGGTTATCTTTACGAATGCATCCAATGCAGCAACGTCAGCAACATTTGGTGCTCCGGGCAGTTATGTATTGAGTTTAGAGGTCAGTGATGGTGCTTTGTCTGATTCTGATAGCGTAACCATCACAGTTAACGCTGAAGGGAACAATGCTAATAATGTTCCTGCCGAAACTAACGCAACCACCATTGCAGTTGAAGCCGAAGACTACTTTACAAAAACTGCCACACCCACGCATCAATGGGTTGGCGCTAACTTAGCAGGAGCCAGTGGAAACGCTTCAATGATCACACCCAATACCGGCCTACTCAAGGCTGGGTCGTCAGGTAGTCCGATGATGAGTTACCCGATTAATTTTCCTGAGTCGGGTCGTTACTTTCTATGGGTTCGAGGCTGGGGTGATGAACGCAGCGATGGTGCCGGTCATAACGACAGTGTGCATGCTGGTCTAAACGGGTCTCTGACGAACTCAGCGGATAAAATTGATGGGTTTCCTTCTGGATGGCATTGGTCACAACGTACCCGCGATGGTCATCCAGCCACCATCACTATTCCCAGCGCTGGGATACACAGCATAAATATTTGGATGCGTGAGGATGGATTTGCCATTGATAAGTTTATCTTGACAAAGAATGCTTCTTTTACGCCTGTTGGCTCTGGAGCTACCACCACAGCGGGAAACATTATAGACCCTGTTTCTAACCCTTCACCAACGGATAGTAACATTGTCATCGACGCACCTACCGGCAGTACAACGGCTCTTTCATTAGATGCAAGCCGCGCATGGCGTATGGTGCAAACCAGCAATGGCAGCTCGGTTATGGCCAGGCATGAGGCCGGTGCGGTTGCCACCACGAACAACACGCTTTATGTCATGGGTGGTCGCGGCAACAGGCCTGTTCAATCTTTCAACGAGAGTTTGAATCGTTGGCTTTCGCACGGTAAAGCACCTGTGCTGATGAATCATTTTCAGCCGGTATCCATTGGCAACAAGGTCTATGTCATTGGCGCATTGAAAGATGACAATTACCCACGCGAACAACCGCTTGAGCATATTTATATATTCGATACGTCCAACCACACTTGGAGCAGAGGTTCTGTTATTCCACAAAACAGGCGTCGTGGCTCCGTCGGTGCCGCTTTGCATAATGGAAAAATTTATCTTGTGGGAGGCAATCCAACAGGTCATTCTGGCCCTGCGGTAAATTGGTTTGACGAATACGACCCAAATACTGATCAATGGCGCGTAATGCCTAATGCGCCGCGAGCGCGTGATCATGTAACGGTTGCTGTTGCTGGCGGTAAGTTAGTTGTTGCGGGTGGTCGTCGCACGGCCCACCCGAACGTGTGGGGTGATACAGAAGCGAAAACGGATGTGTTTAATTTTACAACTGGCCGTTGGGAAACCAATGCCGACAATATCCCAACTCAGCGAGCGGGCACGATGGCGGTGGCTGTAGGTAATGAAGTCGTTGTAATCGGTGGCGAAACCCTTGGCTCGGCGCAAGCGCACAACGACGTTGAAGCCTTTAACGTTGCAACAGGTAAGTGGCGCAAACTACAGCCAATGCTCGAGGGGCGACACAGCGGTGGCGCTGCGGTGCTTGGGAATAAGATTCATGTTGTCTCTGGTAATACAACACGCGGTGGCGGGAGTGAGACGATTAATCATGAAACCTTGACGCTGGAGTGATAAATAACTTGTTTCCAACGTTACGTGCGCTTGGTTGACCAAATAGCAGCAGGATCTGATGCTCACAGAGCCTTAGACTACGGCTACTCGAATACCAAGCGGGAAATCATTATTAATGGACAACTTTGCATTTATTGCGATGTGCAGTAGTATGAAAACGTACCATGGTGGCCAGAATAGCTGGAGTGACAATATTGAGCCGAATAACCTTGTTTGCCTGTCTGTTATTTCTTGTTGGTTGTGATGCACTCAATTGTGTTATCAATAATCATCCCGAGTTTTCGCAAACATCTTTGACTGAAGCGCGGCTTAATCAAGAATATGAAGCGTCGATTCGCGCATCCATATCTAACAGCATTGAAGATAGCAAGTACGACTATGAAATTACGCTAGCAGGGGATTTACCACCAGGCATTGAATACGAAACAAATGGGCGCGATATTACGTTTTCTGGAACACCTACAGAGCTTGGAGATTTCCCTATTACGCTATCGGTAGTAGCCGAGGAAAAGTTTTTTGGACCCAATGTGCCGGAAGACACTGAGCCAGAGGCTTTGTGCAGCGACACAGAAACACGCGACATGGTCCTACGTGTTGTGCAAGGTTTTTAATTTACATTATAGCTGCTTATTCTGATCTCAATGCTTGCACCGGTTTCATGCGTGCCGCCCGTCTTGCGGGAAGAAAACCAGACAACAATCCAACCACAATTGAAATAACCAAAGCTGCAACCACTTGCCAAGTAGACGGGATAATCGGAAAGCCCGTTATCTTTGCCAACAAGGTACTGGCAATAGTTCCAATTAATAATCCCAGTAGTCCGCCAACGGCACTGATTAAGCCTGCTTCTAGGAGAAACTGCGTCATTATATCTTTCTCTCTGGCACCAATCGCTTTTCTTACTCCGATTTCGCGGGTTCGTTCGAGTACGGCTGTACCCATTACATTCATGATGCCCATGCCGCCGACCAGTAATGAGATAGACGCACTGACGATGCCTATAATGGCCACGCCATTTAAAATCTTATTCGTCGTTTCAATGTAACTGGCCATGGTTTCAGCACGATAATCAAAACCCACCGGGTGATTTGCAAGAAGGCGTTGTCTGGCGGCCTCTGCAGTTGCTTCTGCTTGATCGAAATCAGCGACTTCGATCTGCAAGTTGCCAATCTCTTTCATACCCATCATGCGTTGCAGTGTTGTGAATGGCATAAGAATACGATCGTTTGCGTTCCGCCCGCCTGAGGAACCTATGCTGGCTAAAAAGTCGCGACTTTTATTGGCCAATAACCCTACGACTAAAAAACGTTTTCGATCAATGTAGATATGCTGACCGATGGGGGCGGTATCAGGGTCGAGTAAAATGCTCGCCATTTGCGGCGCTAACAACACAACAGACTGCCTTTGGTCAATGTCGTACTGATTGAAGAATCGCCCGGCAATGAGTTTGTCGTTGGAAATGTCGGTGAAGTCACGTCCAACACCAATGATTTGCGCGTTGGCTTTTCTATTACCTTGAGAGCTTTCCCAGTTGCGATAAGGGCGTACATCAGGTGTGATTTTTTTGATGCCCAGCGCTTCTCTATCGGCCTGCAGCGCATAGTAGTCGTCATTGTTGATGCCAGTGCCGTCTTTTTCGCGTAGCGTTACATCTTGCGTATTCCAATTGCGGTATAGCCACACTGAATTCAATCCGAAGGTTTCAAGTTCACGGTATATCAAATGATTGCCACCGCGGCTGATTGCACCAACGGCCATGACCGCTGCAATGCCAATCATGATGCCAAGCACAGATAGCGCAGAGCGACGTCTATGTACGTTCAAGGCTTGTAGTGCTTGTTCTATATTGCCAATGAAGCGTTTCATGTGTTTACTCCATGATCAACGATCTTGCCATCGCGCATGCGGATAACTCTGTCAGCAAAGGCGGCTATTTCTTCTTCATGCGTGACCATCACAATGGTTTTTCCGCGCTTATGCAAACGTTGAAACAACTGCATAATATCAACACTCGTTTCTGTGTCTAAACTGCCGGTTGGTTCGTCAGCAATTAATAGGGCCGGGTCGTTGACCATAGCGCGAGCGATAGCAACACGTTGTTGCTGACCACCAGAGAGCTCGCTGGGTTTGTGGTCTACTCTATCCGCTAAGCCAAGTGCGGTAAGTTGCTCTGTGGCGTTCTTTCGTCGCGCAGCTTTTTTAACACCTGTGTACAAGGTTGGTAGTTCAACATTAGACAAAGCACTCAGTTGTGCGATGAGATTAAAGCTTTGAAATACAAAGCCAATATTAAATAAGCGTAGCTCGGCCAAGGCATCTTGAGACAGGGTTGGTACGTTTTGATCTTTAAATTGATATGTGCCTGCTTCAAAGTTATCGAGCATGCCAATGATATTGAGTAATGTGCTTTTGCCAGACCCTGATGGCCCCATGATCGCCACAAACTCACCTTCATCAATGTTGAGGCTGATGTTCTTTAACACAATGAGCAGAGAGGTATCGACGCTACCGTAGGCTTTCGATAATCCCTTGATTGAGATCATGGCTATCGAACCTCAACCACCATATCGTGCTCAAGTCGATTACGGCTCGTTATTACGCGCGCATTGGAATCTATACCGTCTGTAATTTCTGCATGCGTAGCGTTTTGCAAGCCGATGCCCACAGGAGTTAATTTCGCTTTTCCATCGCGTTCAATAAAAACAGAAAATTGACCCGGTTCTGTTTCAATCATCGCAGACAACGGCAAGCTCAGTACATCGTCCACTTTTTCTAATTCTAGTTCTGCATCCACCTCTTGGCCAAGCAACAGTGGCGGCGCATCTTCACCTAATGGGAACCTAACGGCCACGGCCTTTGCGTCACGATTGTTTGTGGAAACCCGAGGTGCAATCCATGCCACATCCGAACTCCAGACAATGTCGGTTGCTGATTCAGTGGTTAGGCTTACTGACTGGTCCACTGTTACTTTCGACCAGTCGCTTGCATCGACTTGCGCTTCAATCATGTAGCCATCAGCGGCCACCAACGTAAATAGAGGCGTACCAGCTTCAACCCATTGACCTGTCTCAGCGAATTGTTCCGTCACCACTCCTGCAAAGGGTGCGGTAACAGTTGCGTTTTTCAGTCGGAGTTCGGCGAGTGTGACATCAGCTTTTGACACGGCAAGTGCTGCTTCTGCACTTCTAAATGCGTCCAGGCTATCATCTAGCGATTGTTTTGAAGCATTGCCTGCGTTGGATAATTTTTTAGTGCGTGAATAGGTGCGCGAAGTAGACACCAATTTTTGTTCATTGTACGCAAGCTCAGCTTGCGCTTTATTCAAAATCGATTGAGCGGGTTTGTTATCAAGCGTTGCGAGCGCTTGTGCTTTTTCGACTGATTCACCTTCACGCGCATTAATTTGACCAATTTCACCGTCTAACAAAGCTGTGATAGTAACAACCTGTTTATTAATAACGCGCGCGTTTAAATCCAGTTTTGTTGTAAGCGTTTGAACCTGTGGTTCCAGTAGGCTTACGCGCACTGGCGGTACTGGCTTAAAGTATTGCCAAGCAATGAATGCGAGAACACCGAGAACAATCAGTGCCAAAATCAGCTTTTTCCACACATGCGGCTCCTTGTGTTGTGGGAAGAACACCAGGCCTTAAGTGTAGCTGAGGCTTTGCCTATAAAGGGCGAATCAGTTCACGCCGGGGCCGCTCTACAGCCTGGAACTGCGTGCTTTTGTCCAGTCAGGACAAGGATTTTAACGCTTTGTAAGCTTGTTGGAAGCGATCGTACTGTGTGCTGAATTCGTCGTGTGTCTGCAATTCAGGTTCAACCGTATGCTTTACCGGTGGTGCTTGACACACATCAATGGGGTTGGCAGATTCTGCGGCTATCAAGCCTAAGCGCGCTGCACCTAAACCCGCACCATAATCACCGTCTTGTGTCACGTGTAACGGCAGCTTTAAAGCAGACGCCAGTTGTTGCAACCAAAAAGACGAGTTCGAACCACCTCCAATAGCATATGCGTTCCGGATTTGGGTGCCAGCAGTTGCTAATGCGTTTTGACAATCCCTAAACGCAAAGGCTACGCCTTGTAGCACGGCTTTGGTCATTTCAGCGGTCGTGGTGTTGTGACTCAAACCTATAAACACCCCGCGTGCATTGGCATCATTGTGCGGTGTACGCTCTCCGCCTAAATAGGGCAAGAATAAAACGGGGGTTGGTGTTGCATCTGTATTTTCTAGTGCGTTGGTGAGTTCTGCGGGTGTTTGTCCGACAACATTGGCTAACCAATTCAAGGAATCGGTGGCCGCCAATATCACGCCCATTTGATGCCAGGTGTCGGGCAGTGCATGGCAAAACGCATGTACAGCACTATTGGCATTGGGTTGGTAACTTGCGTTGGCGGCGAATAAAACACCGCTTGTTCCCAGGGATAGAAATGCGTTACCAGGGGATACGGTACCCATGCCGCAAGCAGAGGCGGCATTATCACCTGCGCCACCTGCAACAACTACTGCTTGACTCATACCAAACTTGTTCGCTATGTCAGCGCGCAGCGTGCCAGATACCTGCGTGCCTTCCACAAGGCGAGGCATGTGTTGTTTAGTGAGTTGTGTTGCATGGAGTAAGTCATCAGACCAATCCCGTTTACCCACATCCAGCCAGCCTGTGCCAGCTGAGTCAGACATGTCAGATACGTGTTCGCCGGTTAACCATAAACGTGCATAGTCTTTGGGCAGTAGTACTTTAGCAACCTGATTGAATAAAGCCGATTCATTATTGGCAACCCATTTCAATTTTGGTGCGGTGAAGCCTGGGAATAAAATATTTCCGCACAGGTCTCGGGAGTGTTGAGTATCCAGTTGTGCAGCTTCTGCTTGGCTGCGTGTGTCGTTCCACAATATGCAAGGGCGTAGCACTTGATCGGCTTTATCGAGCAAGGTTGCACCGTGCATGTGTCCCGACAAACCTATTCCGCGTACAGCCGCCATGGCTTTTGCGTGCTTGGCGTGTAATTCACCAAGCGTGGATTCCATGCCTTTTATCCATTGTGCCGGGTCTTGTTCAGACCAACCTTCTGCCGGGCGAGTGACATCCATGCTGGCGCTTGTGCTGCCAATAACCGTTTGATCGCTATCAATCAATACGGTTTTAACGCTGGACGTGCCTAAGTCAATTCCTAAGTACATATGTTCACTTGAGATTAATGTTCAGATGCCATGCTATCAGGAGCATCGTTTTGTGGTGGGTACCAGTACGAAACATGTTCGTCGCCACGCGTGATAACAGCGAAGTGATTAGCAAACAAGCGGTACGACGCGCTCCATTCACCATCTGGCCACTGCACGCGTAGCGTGGCTCGTTCGGCTACACCTAAGCCAACATGGGTAAACCCAAGTTGGCCGGATGCGTGCCCACCGCCAAGTTTGATCTGCCGTACTTGAGTTTTGTTACCGGTTTTAATCGCAAGCTTTGCCCCTAGCGCATGCTTATTTGAGTCGGTTTGTTTGAGTTCAATCGCTAACCAATTACCGCCTTTGCGTGGCCCGTATTCACTGGCAAAGCCGCTGTTACGAAACAAGCTGACCGGCGCGGCACGGTTTACAACCAGTAAGTCAAGTAAGCCATCGGCATTAAAATCTGCAATTGATGCACCTCTACCGCGTCGATTAAGCGCAATGCCCGATTTATCGCCGTGCTCAACAAAACGCCCATCGTGATTGCCTAATAGTAGGTTGTCAGGATCAAAGCTTGCGAAGTCGCTCATTTGTTCAACGTTACCTTTGGCAATGTAGAGGTCTAACATGCCATCGTTATTCACATCGGCAAGCTCTGCATGCCAGCCGGTCGAAGGTTTCAAATCTTCACCATTATAAGGTCGATGTGCAGTAGCGCCTCGCTGATAGGCTATGTCTTCATAGACGGGGCGTTGCTCTTCACTGGCTTGTACCACATCAACGGATTGTATTTTGGTATCACCCATAGAGGTCAGGATATATTCGGGGAATCCGTCGGCGTTTAAATCACCTTCGGCAATACCCATACCCCAAATAACCAGCGGTTGCCAACCGTCGGACCGCGTAAACAGGCGAGGGTAACGCCCTTTATCCAACTGCCATAACTGTTCTTCACCGCCACGGTGATAGTGTCGATCATTGGTGATGCGTAGTGAGTCTTGTCCGCTCTTGTTCCAGTCGGTAAACAACATCGATAGCGCACAATGGCCTGGTGAAAGGCTGGTGGGCTCGTCATAGCTCACGGCAGGTGCAGTAGAAAATTTATCGGTTAGCGAACGCGCACGAGGACGCAGTAATACATTATCCTCACACGTACCCCAAGGCGATCCCGGTGCGGTTCTGTCGACATAATTTCCAATAGCCATGGTCGGGTATTTTTCATCGGCTTCAAAGTTTGCCGAGAATGCCGTGCTCCATGCTGCACCACCGTCAAACCCAAAACTTAAGTTAGCCGCGGTAAAGCTACAGTTTGGCCCGCCGCGTAAAATACGATTTTCACCAACCCGTAACACCATCAGATCAATCCAATCGTCGTTATCAATATTAATCGGATACGCACCGGTTACGCGTTTGATTGTGGTGCTCTGTTGGTTCGATTTTTTAAAGACCAGTTCACCACCGGTTTGACTTTGATTGACATAAAGGGCCGACTCATTCGCACCACCGGCAATAAACACATCTGGGCGCCGATCGGCATTGCAATCAAACGTGGCCACTCCACCGCCAACAAAGTATTCCCAAGGGCCATCGTATTGATGTTCAATGCCTGCCTTGATGGCTTGCTCAACATAGCTAGGTACATCGCCGTGAAAAGCTGGTGTGTTGTCATCGGCATTCGCTACCGACATTGCGCCAGCGCCTAAGCTTGTTGTCAACGCAAATGAAAACACGCTTGTTAAGTTTAAAAAACTCATTGCGCAATCACCAAGGTTTTTAGGAAGGCGGTGATATCGCTTTTGTCAGACTCGGTAAGTTTGACGTATGCATCTCGTGAGTCTCGGGCATCCCCGCCATGTGCGCTAATAACTTCATTTAACGTGGTTAAGTCGCCTCGGTGACCATAGGGAGCTGTTGAACCGATTCCCCAAAGTTCGCTAGTCATGAACACATTGCGCTCAACAAAGCGTTGCGAAAGCAACTCGTTACCCAAGGTATCGACTTGCGTGTCTGCAATCGTATGACGTTTTAAATCACCGAACAGAGGTACTAACCAGCGACCTTGATCGTCTTTTTCTAATGCTTCTGCCCAATCCATGAGTGCCAGGTTATAGCGTGCGTTTAGTGCTGTACCGAGTTCATCAGAACGCAGGGTTCCAGCAGCATCGAGTGGCCCGGGATCGTTAAACGACAGTGAATTTAAGGGTAAGGTGCGCTGATGACAGCTATTACATCCGAGTTGGTCAAACTGTGCTGAACCACGGGCTGCTGCTGCTTGCCAGTTTGGTGGTATTAATGTGTTCACTACCGGCGGCTCTAAGGATGCCTGCCATAACACCAATGCTGACACGTCGCCTGCGCTTATCTCTTTATCAACACCGTCTTCATCAAAATCGTTGGTCCCGGTCCATCGTGCACCGAACCTTTCCGATGCTTGCATACCGTGATGATGGTTTAACGCATTCACGGTGAATTGCCTTAACGAGGTTATTACGCCTTTTTGACTGAACGGTTTAATGACTAAGTCTGTATCTATACCTTCGAGTTTGCGTGTATCAACAACGCCATCAGGTGCAATTTCAAGTTTGCCAAAGTGCACACCCTTTGTGACAAGTTTTACGCTAACGATATCCCCCGATGAGCGCGCTTGCTTGAGCCCTTGATTGCGTAACGCCCTTAGCTCAGCGCTCATCTCTCGCGCTAGCAGTTCGATTAAACCTGCACCGAACAAGTGATTAGTGTTGCGTTCATTTGAAAACTGAGGGTCGGTAGAATCAAAATCTGCCAGCTGAAAGCCTTCGGATACAAATACGTTGGCAACAAAATCGCCCGCACCACCCATAACCGGTAAGTTATGGCAACTAGAACACGCGTTTGCGTCCAAACCAGCAGTGCGCGCGAACTCATTTTTCGGTGGGCGTTTGCGTTTTGTTGGAATGATGGCTTGTGTGGCCATTGGCCGACCAACGCCATCGGTTATGGTGAATGATGCAGAAAATAATCGACGACCTTCGGCGATGAGTCTGTCTAATTGTTTTTTATCAGGTGAGCCGCTGAAGGCTTTAATTTTATTGTTGTTTATTAACGCCGCATCGTCCCAAGGTTTCGCGCTGGTATTCTCCGCAGTAGCTACTTGATGCGCGACTAGGCCGCTTAGCAGCAGGGCAGTCATGCGCAGCATGCTTGGCCTATTCATACCAGTGATGCCTCCATTGCTGACTCTTCCGTTATTTCAGCGAACTCACGATCAATTACCGCCATGGCGTCAATCACCAGACCTTCATGCAGTAGCTCTTTAGCGTTTTCAAAACAGTGTAGTGCGTTAACGTATTC
>CALHOU010000185.1 GCA_938035945.1 uncultured Granulosicoccaceae bacterium | reverse complement strand
AGGTTGCGGGCATCCTCGAAACCGGTATTGATACCGAAACCACCATAAGGTGGATGGCTGTGCGCCGCGTCCCCAGCAATGAACACCCTGCCCTTCGAATAACTTTTTGCAGTTGCTATTCGCAGATCCCAAAATCCAATGTGCTCAAATTCGATATTGATCTGTTCTCCTACAATATCGCACAGCATTGCTGAAAAATCGTGATTACTCGCTGTTACATCACTTTCCACTGGCGCATGAAAAAAAAAGGTTTCGCCAAAGTCCACGCGACCAAAAAATTGCCAGTAACCATCAAGCTCGGGATTAATGACATTGAAATAAGACTTACCAGGATAGCGTTCGAGCAATGCATGCAACTGCTTCGACTTAAATACCAACAACACCATACGTTTGTCATGATCGTCACTATCTTGTTCGATATTTGCGCTTGTTCGGACAACAGAATTGCTGCCATCACAACCAACAACATAACAGGCTCGAAGCTGTTGACGTTCGCCCGTATCACGATGCGTAGCATTGACGCTGACCGTATCACCGCTATCTAAAACGCCAGTACAATCCCATCCCAGTAATGTTGTTACGCACTGCAGTTCCTTTACGCGTTCGCGTAATACCGCTTCAGTTTTATATTGCGGCAACCTCTCGTTTTCAGTGAAATAG
Source organism: uncultured Granulosicoccaceae bacterium (assembly GCA_938035945.1). Lineage (GTDB taxonomy): Bacteria > Pseudomonadota > Gammaproteobacteria > Granulosicoccales > Granulosicoccaceae > Granulosicoccus. Next base: position 16,184 of record CALHOU010000185.1, on the reverse strand, counting down.
TATTTTGCTACCTTGTCGCGTTGAAACCAGTCGTAGTGATATTCGCTGAGCAACTTGCCGTAGGTCGTCAGCCCTTTGATGCCATACTCACGCGGTATAATACGAGCTTGCCTGATTTGCTCCTCTATCCCCCAAACGCGGAAGTGTTCAAGTGTACGCTGTGTGAGGTTCTGGCCTTTGGGAACCTGTTGTGGGTTAACGTGGCGCTCTACTATGGTGCACTGAACTCCTCGTTGACCCAGATCTATTGCTAAGCCCATGCCTACTGGCCCACCGCCAACGATGACGACTTGCGCATCAATAACGGTATCGGTATTGCTATCGAGTGCTTTACGACCTTGAATGCGCTGGTCACTCGCACCATGATGATGTCGCTGAGCAGTTGCTATAGACGGATTCACTTCAAGCTGTTATTGCATCAGAACGCAGATAGGAAATTGCTTCATCAGTAGTACATAAATCAGCATACTTGGCGCTCATGTCGAATAGATTTGCGTCATGTGGTTCCTGCGCTCGATCACCCACTGCATCGGATACAACAAGTGTGATAAAGCCGTACGAAATGCTATCGATGCAGCTTGCCCTGACACAACCCGAAGTGGTTACACCTGTAAGTAGAAGCGTATCGACTTTAAGCCAACGTAAAGTTGCATCAAGAGATGTGCCGAAGAATGCGCTGGGGTATTGCTTGCTTATGAGGATATCGTTCTCTTCCATTGAAATTCCATCCGCAAGCCGCTGCGAATCCGTGCCGGCGTCAAAACAACTCAGTGCGGGAACTTTGCTATAAAATGCTCCGCCATTCGCGCCTCCGGGTGTATAGATCACTTCAGTAAATATCACCGGAATACCGGCTTCACGTGCAATGGGCGCGAGCCGCGCAGCGTTGTCTAGAGCCGTTTGGCAACCTTCCCCTCCAAACAGCGGCTGATTTTCGTCAAAGTAGGCTTGTGCAAAATCAATCAATACCAATGCTGGACGTTTGCCCCATTGCTGTGCATTGTGATATTTGGCTCGGGCATAATTGTCGTCAAGGTTTTCTGTCATCAACTAAGCCTCTTCGTGTTTCGCGGATGGATGCATCACACTATTCCTCGCTCTCGATAGTCTTCCTGTTTCTTTGCACTTAACTTCAACAAGTCGTTAAACACGTAGTCGTTGTGTTCACCCAATTCAGGTCCAGCATGCTGGATTGATCCAGGCGTATCGGAGAGTTTTGGCGCAACGTTTTGCATTTTTATTGAACCAAACTGCGGGTGTGGCACGTCGACAATTGCATCGCGGGCTTTGAAGTGCTCGTCCTCTAGCATGTCGGATGCTTTGTAGATAAGCCCACAGGGAACACCGTTATCGTTAAGCATTTGTTCCAATTTTTTTAACGGGACCGTCTTCGTCCACTCATTAATCAGGTTGTCCAGCTCTGACATGTTCGCACCGCGTGCTGCGTGACTTGCATAACGTTCATCCTCGGCTAGCTCAGGTTTACCCATAACTTGCGCAAGACGTTTGAATACTGTGTCCTGATTGGCCGCGATCAACAACAATTTGTTATCCGCTGTATCGAATACATTTGATGGAGAAACATTAGGCAATACGGCGCCCGTACGTTCGCGCACATATCCCGCTACGTCGTATTCAGTAATCAGGCTTTCCATCATGTTTAAAACAGATTCATAAATTGCACTATCTACAACCTGCCCATGCCCAGTGCGTTCGCGTGCGTGGATTGCCATCAGTGCGCCCATGCATGCATGCATAGCGGCTAGTTCGTCGCCAATGGATATACCCATTCGGCTTGGTTGTGTTGAAGGATCACCTACAACATAACGCAGGCCGCCCATTGCCTCTCCAATGGCACCATAGCCAGCGCGTGGCGCATAGGGGCCGGTCTGGCCATAGCCCGTTACACGCACCATTATTAGGCGCGGGTTGATGGCTTTTAACACGTCATAGCCAAGGTTCCAGCGTTCCATCGTGCCAGGGCGAAAGTTCTCGATTAACACATCAGTGGTTTTTACCAGTTCGCGCACGATCTCCTGCCCTTCAGGTGTGCGCAAATTTAGCGTGACAGATTTTTTATTCCGGCCAACCACCGGCCACCACAAGGATTTACCATGCGGTTTTTCGCGGCCCCATTGGCGCATTGGATCGCCCACGCCTGGTTGCTCGCACTTGATCACTTCGGCACCGAAATCAGCCAGCAATTGGCCACAAAACGGGCCAGCTAGCAGCTGCCCCATTTCCAATACCCGTAAATCAGACAGTGGGCCTTCTTTCTCAGAGTTGCCGCTCTGTTGTGCCATTTCCAGTGCTCCCAAGGTGCTGTTACCAGCCAAGTGAATTGATAATGTGGGGTCTATCTTATAAGATTGTGTACACAAATCAACAGTTTTCGGAGAGCAGCTGTGGGACAAAACGTCGAGATCATTGAAGTTTCACCTCGAGATGGTATACAAAATGAGAAAAAACTTCTGTCCCTGGAAACCAAGCTTGAATTGATTGATCGAGCCATCAAGGCGGGAGCATCGCGTATTGAGGTCACCAGCTTCGTTAATCCGAAACGGGTGCCGCAGATGGCCGATGCCGATGAAGTCTGTGCAGCTTTGCCGCGCAATACCGATTGCAAATTCATTGGGCTAGCACTTAATCGTCGTGGGTTTGAGCGAGCTTGCAACGCCAATCTTGATGAAGTTAATTTCGTTGTCGTGGCAAGCGACACCTTCAGCCAGAAAAACCAGGGGACAGATACCGAAACAGGTATCAAGTTGTTCAATGAACTCACCAAAGACACCCCGCAGTCTGTTAGCGCGGGTGTAACCATTGCAGCCGCATTCGGTTGCCCGTTCGAAGGTGAGATGCCGCTGGACAGATTGCTGCATGTTGTTAAAGGTTGCATGGCGGCTAATCCATTTGAACTGGCATTGGCAGACACGATAGGTGTTGCCACACCAGCCGATATTAACCAGCGCATCGCAGCTGTGCGAAAACTCTACCCGGATGTACCCTTGCGATTGCACCTTCACAATACGCGTAACACCGGTATCGCCAATGCCTGGGCAGGCGTGCAAGCTGGTGTGCAGGCACTTGACAGCAGTTTTGGTGGCGTTGGAGGTTGTCCGTTTGCGCCACGCGCCACCGGTAATATCCCAACAGAAGATCTTGTGTACATGTTGGAGCGCGCCGGCATAAATACAGGTGTCGACTTACAGTCCGCGATCGATGCGGCCGAGTTTATTGAACGCGCGTTGGAGAAAACCGTTCCTGGTATGGTCATGAAGGCCGGTAGCTTTCCAAAACCCACAGAATCGGCAGCATGAGTAACAACGTCGAGCAAAGGCCCGCAGCATCAGATCAAGCCTATGATCGAATACGGCACGATATCGTTAACGGTGTTTTAAAAGAACACGAGCGACTTACTGAGCAAGCACTGGCGAAGCGGCTAGGCCTTAGCCGTACGCCAATACGCGAGGCCATTAGTCGTCTTGTTCACGAAGGCTTTGTTGAACGACAAGGTGGGTATTCGACTCGAGTGGCGCAATTCTCGACCGACGAAACCGAACAGATTTTTCAGTTGCGCTTACTACTGGAAGGCTACGCTGCCCGCCGTGCGGCGACGTTCGCCTCCGACACGCAGATTAAATCACTACGACAACTTGCAAATACGATGACGGCGTGCACACCGCCACGATCAGCTGAAGATTACGACACCATAGCGCGCGCCAATGAAGCTTTTCACCGCTTAATTTGCGAAGCTGCCCGGTCACCGCGCGTAACAGCTTTGCTGACTGTTGCTGTTGACGTTGGTCTTGTTGCAAAAACCTATCGACTCTACTCCGAACAAGCGCTGATGCGTAGCTGCCAACATCACCACGAGCTTGTTGACGCAATCGCGTCGCGCTCGCCGCAATGGGCCGAAAGCGTAATGTCTTCACACATTCTTGCGGCTCAGGCAACGGCGCAAGAAAATACTGCAGATAAGGAAAATGATTCTGCAGCAACTAGCCTAAAAGACGTTGGTTGATAGTGCTGAACAATACTATTGCCGGGTACATCGAAATCAATGCCGGCGATCAGGCTTCGTATCAGGCGCAAGTGCAACAATTGTTCAACACAATTGCTGCCAATTCAGAGCAACAAATTTTTATACGTCCGTTATGTGACGATGCGAAACAAGCCGCGATCAACGCTGACCAACGCAGGCAAAACAATCAGGCGCTCGGTCAACTCGATGGTATTCCCGTCGCAATTAAAGACAACATTCACTACGCTGGCAGCCCGACAACGGCCGGCACCCAATACGATTTCAGCGGCTTGTTTAGCGAAGACGCAGCCGTTGTCGAGCGGTTGAAAAATGCGGGTGCAATTGTTATTGGCAAGCTCAATATGGACGAAGGTGCGCTTGGTGCAACAACCAGGAACCGATTTTGGGGACAGTGTGAGAACCCTCGTCTACCAGGTAGGACGCCTGGTGGTTCAAGTGGTGGATCGGCTGCCGCAGTTGCAGCTGGCAATGTACCGCTTTCTTTGGGTTCGGATACCTTAGGCTCAGTGAGAATTCCAGCCGCGTATTGTGGCGTTTGGGGATTAAAACCGACAAAAGGATTGGTCAGCTCATACGGTGTTGTGAGTTTGTCTACCACGCTCGATAGTATCGGCCCATTAGCCAATTGTGCCGAAGACTTGGCCTTGGCAATTAAACTACTGGCAGGCCCTGATGCGCGTGATCCACAAAGCATTACTCCACCACAAGCGTACGTTGCCGATATAGATCAGTTTGAATCACTTGAAGGCGTACGACTTGGTGTGCTTGATTGGCGTGCACAAATCAAATGCGAAACGCTTGTGCAACATGGATTTGAATCATTGCTTGATGCTGCCAGAGAAATGGGTGCGCAAGTGACATCCGTAACACTTGATTCATGGCAGGCAACGCAAGCAAGACGGGCCGGACTTTTAATCGCAGAAGCCGAATGCGCGAGTTGGTTATTACCGATTATTGAAAAGAACGATGGTGCATTTTCTGATGAATTTAAAGCCATGATTGAATACGGTGGTAGCGTGTCAGGCGAAAAACTTAGCGGCGCCTATCAGTATGTCGATGAGCTTAAGCAGGTTATCTCAAGCGCCATGGAACCATTCGATGGTCTGATTATGCCTACCGTACCGCAACAGGCATTCCCGCAGGCAGGCCCAGTGCCTGAAAATCAGGCAGATTTCACGGCGCTTGCCAATTTTGGCAATTGTACAGCCGTAGCGTTCCCTATTAATTCTGGCACAACGCCGGTGCCAGTATCAGTACAGGTGATGGGCCCAGCGTTCTGTGAAACTAAGGTGCTGGGTATTGCACGCTTATTATCGCAATTGCATCAGAGGTGATCAGCAGCCTTTAAAAATTGGTTTGCGTTTTTCTTTAAATGCAAGGCGACCTTCTGCGTAGTCTTCCGATATAAAGCAGGCATCAATCAATGGTGTCACATCACTAAGCTCAACCTGGCTATCATGACGAGCCCATGCAATAGCGGCAGCTTTGAACGCAGCCAGCGTCAACGGCGCATTGTTCGTAATACGACTAACCATTTCTTCCACTACGCTATCAAGTTGTGCGGCAGGCACAACTTGGTTAACCAAGCCCCAGCTCAACGCCTCTTCGGCAGTTAATCGCTTTGCGGTGTAAATAAGCTCAGAGGCGCGCGCTTGCCCTAGCATGCGTAGTAGTTGGCTAGTGTTAGCAAAGTTGTATCCCAGCCCGAGTTTTGCGGCTGGTATGGAAAAGGTCGAGTCGTCTGAACAAATACGTATATCGCAACTGAGGGCGATGCCCAGCCCACCACCGATGCAATACCCGCTTATTTTCGCCACGGACGGTTTTGGAAATTCTCTCAACGCCAGCTCAGCCGATTCTGAAATCTCGTTGTACTTTGCTGATGCATCGGCGCCAGATCGGTTTGCATCAAATTCAGAGATGTCCGCGCCTGATACGAATGCTTTGTTACCGGCGCCACTGAGCACTACTGCTCGAATATGTTTATCCCTAGCTAGGCCTTTTACGATATCGTGGAGAGACTCCCACATCGATAAAGACATCGCGTTGTGGCGCGCCGGGTTATTGAACACTACGTCGGCGTGTAGATCGTGGTGAACACAATCTACGCTCCGGGAATCATGATTCATCGCCACTGTAAACCACCATCAAAGTCGATAACTGTGCCCGATAAGTAGTGAACTTGCGGCGCACTTAGCATGACTGTAAGTGCAGCCACCTCCTCTGGTTGTTTTAAGCGTCCAAACGGGAATTTGGAACCATCGAGTATCTCTTCCCAACGGGATTCATCGTTGAAGTCTGCTACAGCACGATTTTTAGCCATGCCAATCATGCGATCAGTGAGTGTTGGCGACGGATTTATACCAAACACACGCACGTTATTATCAGCTGATTGTGCACCTAAGGCATTGGTAAAACCAATGAGCGCGGCATTACCAGCGGCTCCACAAATATAATTGGCTCTGACCGATCGCCCGCCCATACCTATTATGTTTACGATCGTGCCGGACTCGCGCTCGCTCATGGATTCAACATAGAGTTTGCACATATGGATATAACCAAACACTTTAAGCTCCCAAGCCTCTCGCCATTGATCCATGCTTAGATCATGTAAGCTGCCACCGGGGATAGCACCGGCATTGTTTACTAGTATATCGATCGACTGCTGCTGTTCAAACAACTCTTTTCGTGCTTGATCTGATGTAAGGTCAGCAGCGTGCGCTACCGCCGGTATGCCGGTTTCGCTTTTGATATTCTGCGCGGCTAGCTCTAGTGCGGACGCATCTCTTGACACAAGTATCGGCAGAGCCCCCTCTTTTGCAAATGCGATCGCCGTGGCATATCCAATACCTTTCGAAGCACCGGTGACTAAAACCTTTTTTTTCGCTAGCTTAAGATCCATGGTTTCTTATATCAGTTTTGTTAGTTTAATTTTTTTATGTTTTTAAAAATGATTCAGGTTGCACGAGCGGTATTCATCAACGAATGATTGAGACTCTATGCGTATTTCACTACTTTATCGCGCTTTCGTCATAATTTCCAAACGATTTGATTAGGCTGTATGATCGTAACCGTGTGAATGATTAACGCACGCGCGAACTGAAACCATACTAAGCAACGAGGATTTAAATATGTGGCCTAATCCGCGTGTACCCTACCAACTGGCTAGCGATCGTGCGCCTCTGGCACCGCTTAATGGCAAGAATTTAATAGTGCATCTGGTCATGAATATCGAATACTGGCCATTCGACAGGCCAATGCCACGCGGTATCATCCCTGCCCCCCACGGCGCCCAACCGCCACCACCGGATATCCCCAACTATAGTTGGGTGGAATACGGTATGCGTTCAGGGATGCCCAGGCTGTTAAAAATGCTCGCTGATCGTAATCTGACGGCCTCAGCGTTCATTAATGCCCAAGTCGCCGATGTTTACCCCAGCTTAGTCGAAGCCGTGGTAGACCACGGTGCAGAACTGGTCGGCCATGGCTGGTTTCAACAATCTCTGAAACAAGCTGATGACGAACGGGCAGTTATCAAACAAAGCTTAGATCGATTGGAAAAGGTAAATGGTATACGCCCACGTGCATGGCTCGGCCCAGGGCTTGGTGAGACCGAACATACTGTCGATATTCTTAAGCAAGAAGGTATCGAATTTTTACATGACTGGGCATTGGACGATTTACCTGTATGGATGCGTACGACCGGTGGCCCAATGGTTGGCCTGCCTTACACATTTGAACTAAACGATGTTCCTATCTATGCCGTACAAAACTGCTCCAGCGATGAAATACTAAAGCGCGTAAAAGCCACACTTGCCGTGTTTGAACAAGAACTGGAAAATCAAACCCGCATTATTACCTTCGGCTTGCATCCGCACATTATTGGCGTACCACACATTGCCCACTATTTTGAACAAGCGCTTGATCTGCTTGTTAATCGTAACGACACTGTGTTCGTAACATCCAGCATCATGGGAGACTGGTTTGTTGAAGCCGATGGTACAGCAGGTGCCAATCTAGCTACCTACAATGAAGGGCCACCTGCGGCCAAAAGGCAGTAATGGATAAGCGCAATGGATAAGTCAGCTGATAACACGGCGCTCAGTAAACTGCGGGTGCTTGATTTAACACGAGTACGGGCTGGCCCTACTTGTTGTCGAGTTCTTGCTGACTTTGGCGCAGATGTTATTAAGATAGAAGCGCCGCCTGGCGTCGATCCAAACGAGGGCATGAGCGGCGCTAGGCACGGCTACGATATGCTAAACCTACACCGCAACAAACGTTCGCTAACGCTCAACCTAAAAAAACCAGAGGGCCTTGAGCTATTTAAAAAAATGGTAGATAGCGCTGATGTTGTTGTAGAAAATTTTCGTCCTGATGTTAAAAACAGATTAGGTATTGATTACGATTCGCTCGCTGCTGTTAATCCACGCATCATCCTGGCGTCAGTTTCCGGTTTTGGCCAAGATGGTCCGTACGAAAAACGCGCAGGCTTTGACCAGATTGCGCAGGGTATGGGTGGGCTAATGGGGGTGACTGGCGATCCCGCCGACGGACCCATGCGTGCCGGTGCCGCAGTTGCTGATTCTACCGCTGGTTTATACGCGGCTGTTGGGATACTGATTGCACTGCAGGAACGAGCACAATCTGGCAAAGGGCAATGGTTGCATACCTCGTTATTAGAGGCGCAAATCGCTCTAATGGATTTTCAAGCCGCGCGCTATTTAGTAGATAAAGACGTGCCCGAACAATCCGGCAATAATCACCCCTACTCCACACCTTGTGGGGTAGCAAAAACCGCGGATGGATATATTAACGTTGCAACCGCAGGCGACCAGCAGTGGGCGCACTTGTGCCAAGCATTGCAACGTGAAGAATGGATTGAGCAAGCTGAATTTATTAGCGGCGCTGATCGCTTGAAACATCGCGATCAGTTATGGGAATTGCTCAACGCTGAATTTTGCAAACAGAGTTCTAGTTACTGGGTAGAGAAACTAGAACAATTTGGCGTACCGGCTGGGCCTATCTATACCATGGATGAAGTATTTGATGATCCGCAAGTCAAGCACTTGAACATGGCTCCAACAGTAAACCACTACGCACGAGGGGAAGTTAGTGTGGTTGGACAGCCGTTAAACTTTTCGCGCACACCAGCGAAAATGATTTGCGCCTCCCCTGACGCAGGCGAACACACTGATGAAATACTCACAGAGTTACACTATTCAAGTAACGAAATTCTTGAACTAAGAAATAAAGGCATTGTTTAGGCACACATGAACTACGAACTTGACCACATAGATATTCGTGATGCGGTAACACGACTTTGCGAAGGCTTCCCGGGAGATTACTGGCGCCAATGCGATCGTGACCAAGCTTATCCAACTGACTTTGTTCAGGCACTCACCGAGGCTGGGTACCTTGGTGCTTTGATCCCAGAAGAATTTGGTGGCTTGAGCTTGCCACTCTCAGCAGGCGCGGCAATATTAGAGGAAATTCATCGCGCTGGCTGCAATGCGGCGGCGTGCCATGCGCAGATGTACACCATGGGCACCGTGCTGCGACACGGTAGCGAAGCGCAGAAGGCGAAATACCTGCCCAGTGTGGCTGATGGTAGTTTGCGGCTACAGGCATTCGGCGTAACTGAACCAACATCAGGCACCGACACGACGTCATTGCGCACCACAGCCAAGCGTGACGGCGATGACTACATTATCAATGGTCAAAAGATCTGGACGTCACGTGCCGAGCATTCCGACCTACTATTACTATTGGCTCGCACAACACCACGCGATAAGGTGCAGAAAAAAACAGATGGGCTCTCGGTGTTTCTAGTGGACATGCGAACGGTGCTAAATAAATCGCTGACCATCCGTCCGATTCGCACCATGATGAACCACGCCACCACTGAACTCTTTTTTGACGACATGAGAATCCCTGCCGATGCGTTGATTGGTGAAGAAGGTAAAGGATTTCGTTATATTTTATCTGGCATGAACGCAGAGCGAATCCTTATAGCATCTGAATGTATAGGCGATGCAAAGTGGTTTATAAACAAAGCGTCAAACTACGCGTCCGAGCGCAGTGTCTTTAACCGACCAATCGGTCAAAACCAAGGTATCCAATTTCCACTTTCACGTGCATATAGCCAAATGCGGGCAGCGGAATTGATGCTTAGAGAAGCTATACGGTTATATGAATTGGGTGAAAACCCGGGAGAAGAAGCGAACCTATCAAAACTGCTTGCAGCAGATGCATCCTGGGCTTCTGCCGAAGCCTGTGTACAAACGTTTGGTGGTTTCGGTTTCGCAGAAGAATACGATGTTGAGCGTAAATTTCGTGAAGCGAGGCTCTATCAGGTAGCACCGATTTCAACTAACTTAATATTAAGTTACCTTGCCGAACATGTGCTCGGTATGCCACGTTCTTATTAAATAGATATCCTTTTCGGGTAATGTATAGCTAGCGGCTAGTCACAAATATTTGTAAGTTCCAACTTGATGCCAGGCTCATGTCATCTTTTTTTGGATTGCAGATATTTGCGTTCGCAATTCACGCAGCTCAGTCAGGATAAGTTCGTTATCCGTAATCATTTGTCCTCGTTCTTCAGCTGCTGCTGACTCATGCTCTGTTTGCATCGCGTCTACAATCACACCAATAAATAAATTTAGAACAGTGAAAGCTGTGAGGATGATGAATGGAACAAATAGAATCCAAGCTAAAGGATAAATTTCCATAACTGGCCTGACAATACCCATCGACCAACTTTCAAGTGTCATGACTTGGAATAACGTATATGCGGATGCGCCTAATGAACCAAACCATTCGGGAAAAGCATCCCCAAACATCTTTGTAGAAATAACAGAGAATACGAAAAAGATTATCGCAATGAGAAATACAATGGAGGCCATGCCAGGCATTGCTCCTAGTAGGCCCGATACTACTCGCCTCATTGCTGGTACAGCAGAGATTAACCTTAGTACTCTTAAAATACGCAACGAGCGTAGAATGGATAACGAGCCGGTCGCTGGTAACAGTGCTATCGCAATCACCAGAAAATCAAAGATGCGCCAAGGGTCGCGCCAAAAACCGCGAAAGTCTACGCTAAGGCGCATGACAAGCTCTAGCACAAAGATGCCTAAAAATACTTTATCTAGAAGATAGATCCAATCACCTGCGACATTCATAGCTGTCGTGCTGGTTTCTAACGCGAGCGTTAGTGAGTTAATGACGATTAAAATCAGAATGGTCGTTTCAAAGTGACGCCACTCGAGCAAGCGCTTGATATAATTGTTTGGATTGATATTAGTCATCTGCAATATTAATACGCGCGGCTCAGATAATCTTGCCGCCGCCTGCCATATTAAAGCTACTTAGTTTCCAAGCAGCGTGTCAACTGATGCTCGGCAACTATTACCTGTGGTTGCAGCTCATCAATGATCATATGGTAGCGCAAATCGAAATATGATTAACGTGCTGGTGTGATTGCATGCGTTTAGGACGATTCATCGCCAGATCAGTCAACATTGAGATCCAGCTTATGAATGTAGAGTGCGGAAGTACCTCGGTCCACTAAGGACCGAGGATTAATTAGGACGGCTGTTACCTAGCTGGTAACGGCATCCAGTCTGCCATGGCAACATCAGCATGCTGAAACTGCGGCATCTTTGAACCAAGATCATCCATGTTTTTTATATCCTGTTCATTCAGGAATGACTGCGTGATCAACGTTGGAGGCACAACCACCGACGCACCGGGGTCCTCACCTGCCAACATCAGTGCCAGTGCACGTACAGACACCTCGCCAACCACTGCAGGGTTGGTCGCAACGGTTGCGACCCAGGCCGAACCGGGTTCGCGCATGGCAGAGATATCGGCTGTTGACACATCAGCTGAGTAAATGTCGATATCGTCTGTTAAGCCGGCCTCATCCACAGCGATCTTTACGCCTTTGGCAAATTCATCGTACGGTGCGAATACAACGTTAATGGTTGGGTTTGCCTGCAATACAGCACGTGCCTGATTGGCAACCGAGTTTGCGATTGGGTTATCCAGTGTGCCGAATTGTGCGACTTCTGTGATATCAGGGTTAGCCGCCTTGGTCTCTTCCCATGCAACATGACGTCGATCTAACGGTGCTATGCCTGGTACATAGACATAACCTGCGGTGAAGGCATTACCGTTATCTATCACAGCCTGATCTAATGCCATTTTACCCAGCTGGTAATCGGACTGTTCTATTTGTGGAATGGCTTCGTTCTCAACATTGACATCAAATGCCACAACTTTAATGCCTGCATCAACTGCGCGTTGGGCCGCTTCTTTCATTGATTCGGTTAAGCCATGCTGTATCACGATGCCGTCAACACCCAACGCGATCGCCTGATCAACCATGTCAGCTTGAAGCGCCGCATCCTGGCGACTATCTAGCACACGTAAATTCACACCCAACGCTGCCGCCTGATTTTCAACACCTGATAGATAGGCTTGAAAAAAGTCACCAGTGGATAGATAGCGCACCAGCGCGATATTCACATCGGCAGCTTTATCAAACGGTGCGGGCATATCCTGCGAAAGCGCAGGAGTGCTGCCAAGTAGCATGGCAGCAGCACCGGCTAAACCGATAATTTTTTGTTTTATCATTGTATTCCCCTCTGTAGCGATTAATTAACGCCCTGCACCAGTTCGACGCGAGGACAGGTAAAACGTAAACACCAGCGCTGCAACGAGCACAACACCTTTAACAAAGTCTTGCGTGTAATAAGGTGCATTCATCATGGTCATGCCCTGTAATAGAATGCCGACAAACAAGGCACCTATGGCAGTTCCAAACGCATTCGGTCGTGCAGCACCGAGCACCGCAAAGCCGATCAATGCAGCCGCAACACTATCGAGCAACAAGTTATTACCACTGGCGATGTCACCACGCCCAAGCCGAGCTGCCAGCAAAATGCCACCGATCGAGGCGGTTACGCCCGATATCATGTAAGCCGCTATCTTGTAGCGATTCACGTGCACACCAACTAACTCAGCTGCACGTTCATTCGAGCCTATGGCGTACATCATTCGACCATGTCGAGTAAAGCCTAAAAACAACCAAATAAGAACGGCAATAACCAGAAATATCACAACTGGCATCGGCAACAAACGCTCGATAACCACGTCGAAGCGGTGCCGTCCTATCCACAGAAACGCTTTACTGAACGTACCTTCTGCAACCACACCCTTTCCTAATGACATACCCGTTGCAATAGAGTTACCTTGCGTTGGTATGCGCTGAACGCCGATCAACAGGAACATCATGCCAAGGGTTGCCAGCAAATCCGGCACTTTGAATCGCACGATTAATAGACCGTTTATCAAGCCAACAAACGCGCCCATAAAAAGGCAAAGCAATACGGCAACCGTTGCTGATTGTTCAAGAATGACCATGGAATAAGCAGACAACATCAATGCAGACGTTGCTACGGCACCTATAGACAGATCAAAACCATCAACGACTAATGTGCATGTCACCCCGAGCGCAAGAATTCCAGTGATGGCAACGGATTGCAGCACGAACACCGCCGAGCGCGGATTTGAAAAACCATTGGTCGCCAGACTGAAGAAAATAATCAAACCTATGAGCAGGATCAGAAACCCGTACTTAATGGAAAAATCCAGCCAACGCTCGTTCATAGTGATTGTCCTGAGCGCATAGATTCCGAACCTGATATGTCAGAAATCAGCGCGGCAAGATCGATGTTCTGGTTTAGGTGTTCACCTTTTATTGACCCTTCTGTCATGACCACAATTCGATCCGCTATTTCAATCGCTTCATCTATCTCAGCCATAAACACCAAGGTAGCGCGACCATTGGCAGATGCTCGAATATGCTTGCCTATATCGCGTCGAGCACCAATGTCTACACCCTGAAACGGTTCATCGAGTAACAATAAGCGGCACGGCTCCATCAGCCAGCGGGCAATCATAACCTTCTGTTGATTGCCGCCAGAGAGCGTACCAATAGCATCAGCTTCACTTTGACAAACCACGCCCAGCTGCGTGTTCATTTCACTTGTGCGTGCTCGCAATCGTTTACCACGCAAAAAAGACGCAGTACTGAAATTTGAAAAGAACGGCAACGTCATGTTGTTGGAAATGTCAAACGCAGGCACAACCGCATTCGTACCTCGATCTTTAGGTGACATGAACACACCACGCTGAACTGCCTGTTGTACCGATTCCGGTTTATAGGGTTTGCCGTCTATGCGCATTTCACCACTGTGCGCTTGTGAGATTCCGTAAATAACTTCTACCAGCTGGCTTTTCCCGCTGCCCAGTAATCCAATAATGGCAACCACTTCGCCGTCACGCGCATCCAAGTCAATAGGTGCGGCAGTTGGCGTGAGTTTGAGTGCCTTAAGTTCGAGTACCGGTTCACTGCCACCTTGTGCACTAAAGTCTACTTCATTCATTCGGTGGCCCAACATGGCCGTGACGGCGGCTTCATAGTCGAGTGGCGATTGTTCAAACACGCCAGATATAGCCCCGTCACGCATACAAAGAATGCGATCGGCAATGCGGCGAATATCAGACATGCGATGAGATATGTAAAGTACGGCAACGCCCGCATCGCGCAATCGGTCTATCAATGTGAACAGTCGGTTGGCTTCGGTAGCTGACAAGGATGAGGTGGGTTCATCAAGAATAAGCACTTCAGGTTTGCGTGCCATCGCTCGTGCGATAGCAATCATCTGTCGATCAGCAACGGACAAATTAGCCACGCGGGATTTCATGTCAACATCGATTCCCATGGAATCAGCGAGTCGTTGCGCTTCTTGGCGCAACTTGGTTTCGCGGACAAAAAATCCAGACCCCTTTGTTGCCAGGCGATCGAGCATCAGGTTGTTCGCTACGTCCAGATCGGGGATAACGCCGTCGTCTATAGACTGATGCACTGTGACAACCCCTTTGTCGATAGCGTCGGATGCGTTCACTGGAGAGAAGGCCTGACCAGCCAGTGCCAAACTGCCTTCATCTGCCGCGTGATAGCCGCAGATAACTTTGACCAAGGTTGATTTACCAGCCCCGTTCGCACCCATCAGAACAGTCACTGAACCATAATCCAAGGACAAATCGATGCCTCTGAGCACACGATTCTTGCCGAAACTTTTTACTAAGTCCGTGACTTCAAGTGCGTGAGCTGGCACCCGACACTGCCCTCCAGTTAGATTCAATATCCCATATTCCTCTGCCATCTACCCATATGTCAAGTTATTTGACATGTGCATAATGACTGTTTTACTGTGCCATAAAAATCACCGCCACCGGACCCGTCGATGAACCAGAATACGACTTATGAACCATTGACCGTCGAGACCCTGCCGGCACGGCTTGCGGGCATTTCAAAAATTTCTACCCATATTGGTGATGAAAGTGCTGCATGGCAGGTTAAAGAGGTGGGCGATGGCAACCTGAACCTTGTGTTTATTGTTAGCGGCACTGCAGGAACGCTTATCATTAAACAGGCACTACCTTACGTCCGGCTTGTTGGTGATAGTTGGCCGCTGCCACTGTATCGCGCCTACTATGAGTACCATGCGCTAACCAGACAGGCTCAACGAGCGCCCGGTGCCGTGCCATCAGTTGTGTACTTCAGCGAAGAGCAGGCACTGATTGCCATGGAGTTTCTCGAACCGCACGTGATACTGCGACGTAAACTCATACAGGGTGAAAAAGTACAAGGGCTGGCAAAGTTTCTTGGTGTGTTCTGCGCACAAACAGCCTTTAGAGGGTCAGAACTTTGTTTGACGAGTGACAAGAAAAAAGCAGACGTCGCATTATTTGCAGGCAATGTAGAAATTCCTGCAATCACAGAAGCACTGGTATTTACTGACCCTTACTACGGTGCCGAGATGAACAATCACACGCCTGGGCTTGACCCTGTGGTTGATGCCCTGCGAAAAAACGTTGCTTTAAAAGTCAAAGTACAACAAATGCTGCAACGCTTCGCATCAAACACGGAGACCATGGTTCACGGCGATCTGCACTCGGGCTCTATCATGTCCACCGAATCTGATTCGCGGGTGATCGATCCTGAATTTGTGCAGTACGGGCCGATGGGTTTTGATGTTGGAATGCTATGTGCGAATTTCCTGATGGC
>CALHOU010000184.1 GCA_938035945.1 uncultured Granulosicoccaceae bacterium | reverse complement strand
TGATAAGCATTTTGCCGTTATAAGCTGCACTAATGTTGCCCGAAGTACCTTGGTTTAAACCACTGTCATTCATTTGCCGACACAGTGCGATTATTTTTTTTCTTATTGTTAGTTCGTCCAACACCTTTCTCCAAAATCAAGCTTCACAAGCTTGTCACGAATACAATCGAGCATTTTTTTACAGCAACTCAGCTAAGGTTTCGTCTATCACCAAATGCGTTGCAAATTGGCCAGCAAGCGTTGCTAGCACCGCGTCCGTTTTAGCTTTTCCCGCAGCCACTAACATCCTCATAGGCACAGCCTTAAACTGATCAAGTTCTATCGCCATAAGCCGTTGATAAAAATCTCCATCCAAAAGCACACCATCGGCATTTAGAAATCGCCCTACCAGCACAGCCTGAGCACCACGTTTTCGATATGACTTCCACTCAAAGGTGGTGACCATGCCAGTCTCGTGCACCATTGAGTTATCTGATAAGTCTCCAACTGAGAAGAAAACTTTAGTTAGCTCCTTAAACTGCTTTAAGTGCTGCTGTACGATTGGTTCGTTACGCAATTGTTGCGCAAGCTCAACCGAGGTCAAGACCGCTGGTAATGGCAACGTATTACACTTTGCGCCGGTTCGGTTTGCTATACGAATTGTGCTCGCCTCCGCTGCCAACAGCGCATCAGATGTCATCGAGCCTACCAGCTGGCATACATTGAGATTATTCACTTCTCTGCGCGGAATCTCATCTGCAGCTAATTGAATGGTTCCGCCCCAAGACACGCCGAGCACATCATTTTCGCGTAGCAAATCCGACAGCGCTATCGCACCTAGACGTGCGACTTTTTTCAATGCAGCATCTTCATCCACCTCATCTGAGGTACGCGCTATATACACATCCTCAAGTGCGTACTTGTCACACAACTGTCTGGATAAATTCGATCCCTTGTAGGCGGAACCGCGAATTTGTATATCAACAATGCCCTGCTCGCGTGCCTGCTTTATATAGTTAACAACGGTTGGTCGTGAGACACCGATGCGTTGCGCAATTTCGTTCTGAGTGAGTCCATCTTTGTAATAAAGCTCAGCGATATCAGCTAGCATCCCTGCGGTGTCGGGTTGAAACTCCGACTTATTTACGTCCGGCTTCTTCATGTTAAATATCACTTGTGTAGACCATTGGTATCGGCAGTTTGTTGGGCAACTGCGCTTCCAATTTTAACAAATGTCGGATAGTCTGACATTAGTTATATCATTTGCTAACATAAAATCGTCACTAATTCGTTTAAACACTCTAACTTGAGACACACCACACGTTGTAGCGATGTATTGGAACCATGACAGATAAAATTTTTATTGGTATTGATGCCGGTACCTCGCAAATCAAATGTGTTGCCTATACCGCAAATGGGCTTGCACTGCATACCAGCACCTGCGCCAACGAGTACGCCGACCTGCCTGGCGGCCGAGTAGAACAATCAGCCTATGACACGCGCGAGCGCTTACTGACAACGCTTGCCAAAATTGTTTCTGAACTGGGCCAGGATGCCCAACAGGTTGTTGGATTAGCGATAACGGCCATGGGTGATGGCATGCTGCTGGTAGATGCGCAAAACAAACCTATGCACAAAGGATGGTTATGGTTAGATTCGCGAGCGGCCGATATTGCGACTGAAATTGAATCACAACCAAGTTATGACGATATTTTTCGCATTACCGGCTCCGCGATCAATGCCAGTCAGATGCGTAGCCAAATGCGCTGGCTTGAACAACATGAACCAAAAACACTCGATCATGCACATACCGCTTATCACTGGAAGGACTACTTATATCAGTGTTTAACTGGGGAACGTGCAACCGATCCAAGCGAGGCATTGTTTACGTTCGGCAGTTTCATAACCGGCGATTATAGCGACGAGGTTTTTCGCGCGTTAAAACTCGAGCACCGTGCCAAGCTGCTACCACCTATTGTTGATGGTATGCACACATCTCACATGTTGCTCGACGACATCGCCAAACAAATTGGTTTGAGCAAAGCGGTACCGGTCACGCTTGGCTATATTGATGTTATCTGTTCCGCCTTGGGCGGGGGTTTGTATAACAAAGGCGCATCCTCTGCACTAACGATCATGGGCACAACCGGTATTCATATGCGCTATGCCGCCTCACCAACAGAACTACAATTACCTACCGAAAAAACCGGTTATACCATTGCATTTCCAGGTGGTGGCTTTGTGCAACTTCAAACTAATATGGCGGCCACGCTTAATATTGATTGGGTTTTACAGTTGGGCATCGATGCAATGAGGGCGCAAGGCCATGACTGTTCCATGGAATCGATGCTGCAATCGCTTGATGAAAATTTATTGAAAGCACGACCTGGTGCTGCCCTTTATCATCCCTATATATCAAATGCAGGAGAACGCGGTCCTTTCTTTAACAACCATGCTCGTGCAAGTTTCGATGGATTAGAACAATCCAGCGGTTATTATGATTTAGTGCGCAGTGTTATCGAAGGTATGTGCTTTGCAGCACGTGATTGCTATCAATCAATTGGCGATATCCCCGATGAGGTGCGCTTAACTGGTGGCGCATCCAAATCACCCGCCGTTCAACAGATATTGGCATCCGTTCTGAACCGCCCCGTTCGTGTTGCACAAATTGAAGAGTCAGGGGCCGCAGGTGCGGTCATGATGGCCACGGTGCAACACGGCCTTTTCTATTCATTGTCCAGCTGCACTCGTACTTGGCTAGGAAACAAACTCGGTGAAGCTGTTTTACCAAATGCGCCGGACGTTGCGCGCTACGACGAGCTTTACAAAGTGTATTTGAAATCACGTCAACGCAGAATGAATGATGGAATTTGGGAGCAGCTAGGTGCCATCACGCAAAAACATGGCAGCACATCAACATGAAAAAGACGATAGCCATCATCGGTGATAACTTCATGCAAGCGCATGCGTTCAAAGCCGCTATGCAAGCAAAACTTGAACAACCCATCGACTATCAAATGATGGATTTGAGTTTCCCAGATGAACCAGTTATTCAACGCAGTGAGCATCCGGAATACCAGGGGCTGGCCGAATTTCAAGGAGACATTGATTCAATTATCGCTTTCGCAAAAAATGCACATATATTGGTGACGCATGTGGCCGCCATTTCGGCACGCGTGTTAAACGAACTTGAACAACTTGAAATGATTGCCGTGTCCCGCGGTGGTCCAGTCAACATTGACAGAGCAGCGGCCAAAGATCGCAAGATAAAGTTGGTTAACACACCCGGACGCAATGCCAGTGCGGTTGCCGAGTTTACGATTGGTGCACTCATTGCCGAAACACGCAATATCAGTCGTGGCCATCACGCGCTAATGAACGGTGAGTGGCGCGGCGATTTGTATCGAGCAGATGTGCAACGCGATGAACTTTCAACAATGACCGTAGGCATCATTGGTTATGCCGGCATTGGCAAGCAAGTGGTGCATTTACTCAACGCGTTTGGCAGTAACATATTAGTTGCCGACCCGTACGCTGAACTAACGGAAAAAGATGTCGAGCACGGCGTTCTCAAAGTCAGTTTGGATGAACTGTTAGCCAGATCAGATGCTATCTCCCTGCACGCACCGCTTACCAACGAAACCAACAACATGATCGACAAAGCCGCGCTGGCGAAAATGAAGAAAGGTGCAGTGTTGGTCAACACATCGCGCGGTGCACTAATGGACTACGATGCATTATACGACGCACTCGTTGCCGGACACTTATCGGGCGCTGTTTTAGAAACCTTCCCAGTAGAACCGGTTCCAGCAGACTCGAAATGGTTGCAACTACCCAACGTTACTCTCACACCGCACATAGCTGGCGCATCGAAAACAACCGTAAAGGTTGCAGCTAGTATGGTGGCCGAAGAAGTTCATCGGCACTTGGCTGGATTGGATCCGGTTAATAGTTGTTTATAGATGCTCTGAATTTTTTACTGTATATTTTTATAGCTTTTTGTTGTGCGCCGTACACGCCATTGATATAATAAAAATCATCAAAGGAGCACCGTGTTATGGACAATGCAAGCAAGCCTTCAACAGATAACAAACAAACTAAAATCCCACTCGGAATGAGTTCGTTTGGTCCAGCAGAACGCGAACAGTTTGGTCAATCTGTTCGACTCGCCATGGCATGTATCGATACGCCGCGCGAACCAAGCAAGTGCCCCGCCCTTCCACAAGATGAAGCATCCATTCGCCAACGCTTAAAAGCGCTATCACAAGAAATCATTTCTCATCATGCTGATCTATTAGAGCTGCTGGTCAGGTTCGATGACTTACAAGCCTGGAAATCAAGTGGCGCTAGTCATTGCGCTGGATGGATGAACTTGGAAATCGGCATAGGCCTTCAATTAAGTTGGGAATACTTACGCGTTGGCCGTAAACTCAAAACATTGCCCACAGTTCAAGCACTGTTTAGAGTAGGCAAACTCTCATGGTCGAAGGTACGTTTGATCACACGCGTGGCCGATAGTGATAATGAAAAGATCCTATGCCATGCCGCATTAGATGCATC
>CALHOU010000183.1 GCA_938035945.1 uncultured Granulosicoccaceae bacterium | reverse complement strand
AAACAAGGCGAACACAGTGTTTAAAAGTGATTCTAGTCCGGCAAATTCGAACTCAGATGAGAATAATATTCTTATTCTGTCTGCTGCGGGTGCTGTAAACCCTGTTAATGAGTTGAATGCAGTTAATCGTGCGGCATTATGTAAGTCGGCTATGGTTGTGCATGTGCAGCGTAATGATCAACTAAAGCCCGAAGGTGCCAATCGTTGGTTGATGTATTTGATTGAAGGCTCGATTACTTTGTATGATGGTAAAGAAGAAGTTGGTACCATCGCTGCAAAAACGCCTGACTCTCTTCAGCCATTGTTCCAGGACAAAACGGCTTATCAGTTAGCTAAAACCCCAACCGTTGCGAAGATCGTTAAGTTCGGTCGTGAGCAGCTAGATATTTTATTACGTGAACAGCAAAAGAATGCGATCAGTGTTGTTGATGTTCAGGTAACAGAAAAAGATAACTTGATCTTCGATTCTGTATTGGCGGAGATGAAAACCAACAAAGTGCAAATGGCAAGTTTTGGCGAGGCGGCTGCGAAGATATTGATGTCGCACG
This sequence comes from uncultured Granulosicoccaceae bacterium, assembly GCA_938035945.1. Taxonomy (GTDB): domain Bacteria; phylum Pseudomonadota; class Gammaproteobacteria; order Granulosicoccales; family Granulosicoccaceae; genus Granulosicoccus. The sequence goes on along the minus strand of CALHOU010000183.1, from coordinate 7,949 downwards.
GCCAGGTCGCTGGTATCCCGGAATTGTCTGAAATCATTCAATCAGATCCAGGGCTTTCAGTTAATATCGTTAACGCTGCTAACAAAGCGGATGCAGGTGTTGGGGATTCTATTACCAGTATTCGCGGTGCAATATCCCGATTAGGTGTTGAAACCACGCAGCGCAGTATGGAAGAATTACTACGCAAGAACACAATTGTGCCTGCTAACGATGTCATTGAAAGACGTTTTCGTCGCTATATGCAACGTGTCGCACTATCAACCGCAATCGTGCATGTGTTAGCGAAGGAAATTCCCGATCTAAAGGCAGAAATAGCAACCTTGATTGCCTTGGTGTCTGATATTGGTGAGCTGCAAATAATTGCTCATGCCAATCAGCAGCCAGAGTTGTTCGAAACAGATTCAGATTTAGACGGTGTTATTGATAATCTTCGTACCATACTCAGTAGCTGGTTGTTAAGCACATGGGACTACCCAGAAGAGTTTGTAGCTTCTGCCAATATTGCACGAGATTGGTATCGTAACCACACAGGTGATATTAGCTACGCTGATTTGGTTACCGCTTCGTTGTTGATCATTCAATCAGAAATGCCTGATGGCCAGCCAAGCTCTATTCCAAGTGCAGATAACCTGTTGTTAGCGCGTCGTTTACAACAAGCGGGTATAGATTTGAAAGCGCCCGGCGATATCATGAAAGCGGCTACTGCCAAATTGATGAGCGTGCAGTCTTTGTTAAAAGCGGCATAAACCTGAAAATAAAGCCGCCGACTTAAATCAAGTTGGCGGTCTGTCCATTCTTCGAAGTTCTTTTGGAATAGAGAATGACACGTTCTCTAAAATACCATCATTCTCAACAGCGGTAGAACCGCCCGCGTCGCGTAAGCGTTGAACCACTTCCTGAACTAATACTTCAGGTGCCGAGGCACCGGCTGTCACGCCAATGCTTTTTTTGTTTTCTAACCACTCTTGTTTTATATCTTGCGCACGCGTGATTAGGTACGATGGCACACCAGCGCGTTCGCCAAGCTCCTGCAGTCGATTTGAATTGGAGCTATTGCTGGCGCCAACCACCAACAACAAGTCTACTTGCTTGCACAAATTCTTCACCGCGTCTTGCCGGTTTTGTGTGGCATAACAAATATCGTCCTTATTGGGTGCAGCAATACCGGGAAAGCGACGGCGCAACGCATCGATAATGTCTTGGGTGTCGTCAACAGAAAGTGTTGTTTGCGATACGAACGCTAATTCATCAGGTTGCTTGATTTTGAGTGTGTCTACGTCTTCTGGTTTTTCCACCAAAATTATACGCCCGCCATTTGATGTGTCATAACGCCCCATAGTGCCTTCCACTTCAGGGTGTCCGGCGTGGCCGATCAGAATCACTTCCTTGCCTTGTTTTGCGTACTTCACCACTTCTAAGTGCACTTTGGTTACCAGTGGGCATGTGGCATCAAACACTTGCAGGCCACGTTTGCTTGCCGTGTCTTCTACTTCTTGTGATACGCCATGGGCGCTAAAGATTACCGTGTTGTCGTCTGGCACTTCATCGAGTTCATCAACAAACACAGCTCCTTTGTCGCGTAATTTATCCACTACAAATTTGTTGTGTACAACTTCGTGGCGAACATAGATGGGTGCGCCATGTATTTCTAACGCTCGTTCGACAATTTCGATAGCGCGATCAACGCCTGCGCAAAAGCCACGAGGATTAGCAAGGAGAATATTCATACAATTATTAAGTCGCCTCTTCTGGTTTCTTTTCGAATATAGAGAGAATAATCAACAATGCTGCACCGCAAAAAATGGCTGAGTCGGCAATATTAAACGTTGGGAAATATTTCGGGCCAGAAGTTGCGGAAGGGTAGTACACCTGAATAAAGTCAATCACGTATCCATAGTAGGCACGGTCAATCAAGTTTCCAACCGCGCCACCAAGAATAAGGGCCAAGGCCAGGCTCTGCCATTTCTCGGCCATTGTATTTTTGTATAGCCAAACAATGATGACGATACTCACCACAAACGATATGCCGGTTAAAAACCAACGTTGCGGCCCCTCGTGTTCATTAAAAATGCTAAACGCGGCGCCGTAGTTGTGCGCCAGCGAAATATTGAATACAGGTAACACCGCAATCGATTCGCCAAGTTTTAATGCGCCGGCTGCAGCTATCTTCGTGACCTGATCGAGTACCACACAAACAATGGCAATACCAAAACGTAAATACTGAGGCATAACTATCCCTTATGCGAACTGTCGCTGTTCGCCGTCACCAAACGCGTTAGTCGCGCAGCGCTCGCAAAGTTCTGGATGCTCGGCATCGGCGCCAATGTCTGATCTTTTGTGCCAGCAGCGCACACATTTTTCAGCATCCACCTTAACTGCACCAATCGCCATTTGCGTATCTTGCACGCTCACCACGGTAGCGTCCGCTGGTTTGTCACTGAATGGCTTAACGTGTGCCTCGGATGTAATAAACACGAAGCGCAGCTCGTTGCCCAATTTAGAAAGAGTTTCGGCCAACTCGCCATCACAATACAAGGTAACTGCTGCATCAAGACCGCCTCCGATTTGCTTGTCGGCGCGTAGCACTTCAAGAGCTTTGGTTACGGCATTGCGTGTTTCCACAACGCTATCCCATGCCTTGTTGCCGATCACGGCATTGTCGTCCATCGTATACAAGCCATCAAAATAGGTTTGAGTAAATACTGATGCACTGCGATCACCTGGCATGTGTTGCCAAATCTCGTCACTGGTAAAGCTCAACGCCGGTGCAATCCAACGAACCAGAGCTTCTGTAATGAGGTACATCGCACTCTGTGCAGAGCGACGACCCAAGCTATCGGCTTGCATGGTGTACTGACGATCTTTAATGATGTCGAGATAAAAATTACTCATATCGACATTGCAAAAGTTATGTACTGCTTGATATACAGCATGAAACTGATAGTTATCGTAAGCGTGCTGCACAGCGGCTTGCGTTTGCAAGGTGCGATCAATCGCCCATCGGTCAATGGCCAGCATGTCATCTTTTGCGATAGCATCTTTTGCAGGGTCGAAATCGTTGATCGCGCTTAATAAGTAACGCGCCGTGTTTCGAATGCGACGATACGAATCAGCCATGCGATCAAGAATCTCTTGTGACACGCTCATCTCACCACGGTAGTCAACCGAGCACACCCACAAACGAACAATATCAGCACCCAGTGTTTTCATTAGGGTTTGTGGTGCAATCGTGTTCTTCAACGACTTCGACATTTTCTTACCGTCTTTATCAACGGTAAAGCCATGTGTTAACACTTGCTTATACGGTGCATGCTTATTGATGGCAGTGCTGGCAAGAATTGAAGAATGAAACCAACCACGGTGTTGATCTGAGCCTTCAAGGTACAGATCAGCCGGGTAGGTCATTTCTTCGGCTTGTTGCAGTACGTGATAAAACGATGTGCCTGAATCAAACCACACGTCGAGCACATCGGTCACTTTGCTGTATTCATCAGCTTGTGCGCCAAGTAAGTCCTTAGCTTCCAGGTCGAACCAGGCATTGATTCCTGTTTTTTCAATACGCTGTGCGACTTGTTCAATTAAGTTTTGCGTGTCAGGGTGCAGCTCACCGGTTTCTTTGTGCAGAAACAATGGAATGGGCACGCCCCAATATCGCTGACGTGAAATACACCAGTCAGGTCGGTTAGCGATCATCCCTTCAATGCGTGATTCACCCCAGTCAGGCACCCACTTTACTTTCTTAATTTCGTTGAGCGTATCTTTTCTTAAGTCGTGGTTGTCCATACTCACAAACCACTGGGGTGTGGCTCGAAAAATGATAAAGGTTTTAGTGCGCCAGCAATGTGGGTAGCTGTGGCGGATTTTATCTTCGTGTACCAACTTGCCAGCGGCGCTTAAAGCTTCAACCATGGGTTGATCTACTTTACTAACGTGCTGGCCGCCAAACATTTCAACCCTGTCGCGAAACACGCCGTTGTCGTTTACTGAATCAAGTAACTCAAGGTTATAGCGTTTGCCGGTGTAAAAATCGTCAACACCGTGATCAGGTGCAGTGTGCACACAACCGGTGCCGGCTTCTGTTGTTACGTAATCACCAACAACCAGTAAAGAATCTCGCTCGTACAGTGGGTGCTGTAACACAAGGTTCTCTAATGACGCGCCATTGGTTGTGCCAACACGCTCGAAGGAATCAAATCCATAGCGTTGCATGATGCCTTCAACCATATCGTCGGCAACGATCAAGCGTTCGTTGTTAACGGCTACTAATGCATACTGAAGTTCGGGATGAACACACACGGCCTGGTTGCCAGGAATGGTCCAGGGTGTTGTGGTCCAGATAACCACGCTTACCTCTGAGCCGTCATCACTGGCACCAAACTTTTCAAGTAAGGCATTTTTATCTTTCGGTGAAAAACGGACATCGATAGTGGTTGAGGTTTTATCTTCGTATTCAACTTCAGCTTCTGCCATGGCTGAGTGTGCGCCCCAACTCCAATGCACCGGTTTTACACCTTTGTAGACATGACCCTTTTCTATGATTTTCCCAAGCGCACGAACAATGTTCGCCTCATTCGTGAAGTTCATGGTCAGGTATGGCTTGTCCCAATCACCAAACACACCAAGGCGTTTGAATTCAACACGCTGGTTGTCAATCTGCTTGCTTGCATACTCGCGGCACTTTTGCCGAAATTCACTTTCAGTGACTTTGTCGCCCGCTTTGCCCACAAGCGATTCAACCTTGTTCTCGATTGGCAGACCGTGGCAATCCCAACCAGGGGTGTAAGGCGCATCAAAACCATCAAGCTGCTTACTCTTGACGATCATATCTTTGAGCACCTTGTTGACCACATGCCCAATATGAATATCGCCGTTGGCGTACGGAGGGCCATCGTGCAAAATAAATTTTGGTTTGCCGGCAGCGCTATCGCGTATTTGCTGGTAAACGTCTTCCTTCTCCCAGCGCTTGAGCATTTCGGGCTCTTTTTGAGCCAGGTTGCCCCGCATCGGAAATTCGGTTTTCGGCAGATTCAGTGTTTGTTTGTAATCGGTCACGAGCAACAATTCGGGTTGAGTTATTTGGGTTTTCTAACACTAGCTAGGGCAAAGCTTATGCCCATACACTTAGTGTATGCGATTAGACAGAAATGTGAGCTTTGGATTGCCGTTCAGTATGCGAGAAGCTGTGTCCGAATCGTCGGAAATTGCTGCTTTTAACGCATCTAGCGAGTCGAACTTTTGCTCGCCGCGAATAAATTCGTGGAAATCGATCTTCAAGTGGTGCCCATACAGTGAAACATCGCTGTTTAGCGCATGCACCTCGAGCAACAATCGTCTACCGCCCACCGTTGGTCGTTCGCCTAAATTTGCCACTGCGGCATAGGATTTATCAGCGGTTTGGTCATGTGCGACGACCGCGAATACGCCTCGAAGCGGTGGACGATGCCGTTTCAGCGCAATATTGGCGGTTGGGAAACCAAGCTGACGGCCAACTTTCTCGCCGTGTACCACGCGCCCACTGATTGAATATTTCCGGCCCAGTAGCGTTTGTGCTTGGGCTAAATCGCCTGCGCTAAGCAATTCACGAATGCGCGTACTGGATACCCGATCATTGTTCAAGCTGAAGGTGTCGAACTGTTCAGCGGTAAAGCCATGGCTTTGCGCATGTGCTTGTAGCTTGGCAAAATCACCTTCGCGTTTGTGCCCGAATCGAAAGTCATCGCCGATTAACACGTGCTTGGCATTGAGCTTTTCAACCAATATTCGCTGCACAAAGGCATCGGCTTGTTGTGTGGCTTGTGCTTCGTCAAAGCGCAGTAACAGGAGGTGATCAATGCCTTGCGCGGCAATATTTAATAGGCGATCGCGAAAACCATCGAGCCTTGCCGGACTTGACTCACCAGAAAAATACTCATGCGGCAGCGGTTCAAAGCTAATCACACACGATGGCAGCGCGTGTTTCTTAGCAACATCGCTCAATTGTTTAAGCATGGCTTGATGGCCAAGGTGCACACCATCGAAATTGCCTATGGTTGCCACACATGCGCGTGTGTTGCGCCATCGATCTATGCCACGAACTAATTGCATGCGTTATGGGCTCGCTAAATGTCTTGGCCGGATGCCAAGCAATAACAGAGCGATCGCGTAAGTCGCGGCTCCTACTGCAATTATAACCACTAATTCAAGTGCGCGAGAGGCCGCGCTCATGGCATGCCAATCGGCAAAACTCATTGCCCACACTACGGCCGCCATGATCACCCAAGCTAAAATCATACGTTTGCAAAAACTGATTAATTCATCTGAAAAACGGTAGATATTCTGCTCTTTGAGTTTTTGGTAAAGCATCCACGCTTGTTGCCAGGCTGACATGCTTGTTGCGATGGCTAATGCGGTGTGCGGCGCAGTAAAGCCAAGCCACACCATCGGCAACACGAGTATCAGGTTATATGCCATGTTGGATATCAGCGCGATGATGCCTATGCGCACCGGCGTTTTCGTATCCTGGCGCGCAAAAAAAGCAGGCGCAAAAACCTTTATCAAAATAAAGGCTGGCAGCCCAATCGAATACGCAATTAGGCTATAGCTTGCCATGGTGGTGTCACGCGGTGTGAACTTGCCGTATTCAAATAAGGTGCAGATCATTGGCACGGCTAGCACGACTAAGCCAATCGCTGCAGGCACACCGACCAGGCAAACCAAGCGTAAGGCCCAATCAATGGTGCGTTTAAACTGTTCCGGTGAGCTTTGCCCGTGTTCGCGTGATAGCCGGGGCAATATTATGGTGCCGAGCGTCACGCCCAGAATGCCTAACGGAAATTCCATTAAGCGATCAGAGTAATAAAGCCAGCTCAGGCTGCCGACCGTTAAGAATGAGGCAATGACTGTATCGAGCAGTAGGTTGATTTGCGCGACCGATGAGCCAAGCACCGCTGGTGCCATTAATTTCAAAATGCGCCGAACGCCGCTGTGTTTCCAGCCCCAACGCGGTTTTGGAAGCAGCCCAAGTTTTTGTAAAAACGGCAGTTGCAAGGCCAGCTGCAGGACGCCGGCTGCGAAAACACCCCAAGCCAGCGCCACGATAGGTTGCTCGAACATCGGCGAAAACCACAGGGCGGCTGCGATCATGCAAACATTGAGCAGTACGGGCGCGAAAGAAGGTACGGCAAAGTGACCGAAGGTGTTCTGGATACTGCCGGCATAGGCGAGTAAAGACACAAAGAACAAATACGGGAAGGTAATGCGCAGCATGTGGGTGGCCAAGTCGAAGCGCTCTTTGTCCTCGATAAAGCCAGGTGCGAACAACATTACCAGCATTGGCGCCAGCATTACACCTAAGGTGCTGATAATTAAAAGAATTATGGAAAGAGTGCCAGCAACATGGGCAGCTAGGTCTCTTAATGCCTCGGGACTTTTGGTCTCCTTGTACTCAGTGAACACGGGTACAAAAGCTTGGGCAAACGCCCCTTCGGCAAATAGCCGACGCAGGAAATTCGGGATTTTAAACGCGACCAGAAACACATCAGTGGTAGCACCGGCACCAAACACAATCGCAAGTACCTGGTCGCGGACGAACCCGAGTACCCGCGATGCGAGCGTCATAATGCCAACGACAGAGCCGGACTTTGCTAAGCTCACAATAGATTCGTCCCAAATGGAGAGCGAATTATCGATTTTAGGTCAGTTAATGCCACGCGGGTTGATTGACTCTTTAGTGTCAGGCAAGCATAATAGCCGGCTAACTGTCATTTTTACACATTTATCAAGAGGTAGTCCGTGGCCAATTCAGCACAGGCACGCAAACGCGCACGCCAGGCCGAGAAATCTCGCCAGCGCAACGCCAGCCAACGTTCCATGATGAGAACCAAGGTTAAGCAGGTGTTTTCAGCTATTGAAGCTGGCGACAAAGGTACAGCCGAGACTGCGCTTAAGGAAGCCATCCCGGTTCTGGATCA
>CALHOU010000182.1 GCA_938035945.1 uncultured Granulosicoccaceae bacterium | reverse complement strand
CGGCGAATACCGATGTCGAGATAACAAGCGCACTTAGCATTGCGGTAACTTTCACTAATTTCTTAATCATCATCAGTTCCTGTATGTACTTTAAGTAAATGTATTTCAAGGAGCAGCTCGATGCGCATCATCACTACTTAGCCCCTTTTACGCCAGGGTACTTATTTGGATCATTACAAATTTATCGTTATTAGATTTGCAAAACTGGCTGCTCTACAACTCGGCCAGTAAGCAATTAGTTAAATTGCAGCAATATATGAGCGTTGCAAGAAGGCAGAGACTGGAACCTCTGGACCAGTATTCTGGGTAAGACTCTTTCAAATTGGAAAGATTTAATTGCTACCACTTGAATACCTAATTCATCGTCCCCAATTCGACTTGCTCAGATTGATTGATCCTGTGCACCACTGGCAAAACGCCAAGTTAGGGGCACCGTGCAGGGTTGCCCTTTCTGTGTTGCAAAGGCACACCCTGCACAATGGATTGCAATCGATTGGTGCGCGTCTCCTGTCTGTTTAGAGGTAAAGACGCGCTTCTTTTGATCAGACGCTTAAGAGGAAAAGCGATGCTAGACGTAAGATCGATCAGTCGCCACTATGGTGACTTGAAGGCTGTGGATAACGTGACGTTCTCCATTGAGCCAGGGGAAATTGTGGGACTGTTGGGCCACAATGGTGCGGGTAAAACCACGATCATGAAACTGCTCAGCGGCTACCTCGAACCTGATTCTGGTTCGATTCTTCTGAATAACCAACGTATTCATCTGGGAGACAAAACGCTCCAACGCTCACTAGGCTATCTACCAGAGAACCTGCCGGTCTACCCCGAGCTCTCTGTAGCCAGCTATTTACAATACGCAGCTGAGTTAAAAGGCCTAGCAGGCAAAACACAACGTCAAGCCATCCGTCGTGTCATAGAATCAACCGATCTTTCTGACCGATTTCTATCGCCGATCAACACATTATCACGCGGCATGAAGCAGCGCGTTGGTGTAGCTCAAGCCCTGTTGGGTTCACCTTCGTTACTGATATTGGATGAACCCACTAACGGATTAGACCCTGCGCAAACCGAACAAATGCGACAGCTGATTAAGTCGATCAGCGAATCAGCAACGGTCATACTGTCCACCCACATTATGCAAGAAGTGGAAGCCATGTGTACTCGTGCCCTGATTGTTCAACAAGGGCAACTAGCCGTGGATACACCGCTCAACGATATCAATGCAATACACCGAATTGCTTTGAGTACCACAGCGGATCAACCAACAATCATGGACGCCCTCTGCAAAGAAGACTGGTTTGAATCCCTTACCCCGGCCAACACCCATACGGCATTCGAAAACGCCAACGCATTTTCTATCGAAACTAAAACTGATATCGATATTAACGAAGCCATAGACAAGTGTGCTATTCGCTTAGTCAATCAAACAATACCTATTATTTCAATTCAGGGTGATAAACAGGATCTACAACAACGATTCCTCCAAATGACGGCACATAGGCCGCTTCAAGATAGCGTAGTACAGAATGATTTGAACCAAAAACCGGTTGAGGAGGCGTCAAATGCAGCCTGAACCTACCAACAGCACGCTGAGACAAAAACCACTACGCGTTATTCGTAGAGTGGCATCGAAAGAATTACAATTATTTCTATCGTCGCCGATTGCCTGGTTGTTCATCGCCAGTTTTGCCACAACCACTCTGTTTGTATTCTTTTGGGGCGAGTCGTTTTTCGCACGCAACATTGCCGATGTGCGCCCGATGTTTGAATGGATGCCTGTATTACTGATCCTGTTATGCAGCACGCTTACGATGCGTATGTGGAGTGAAGAACGTCGCACAGGAACACTTGAACACGTTCAAACTCAACCAGCCAAGTTATGGTCTTTCGCGGTGGGAAAGTACATCGCTTGTGTATTGCTATTGGTATTGGCGTTGTTTGTGGTGATACCGCTGCCAGTCACCATCTCACTTTTTAGTAACATCGATTGGGGGCCGGTAGTGTCGGGTTTTTTCGCCACACTATTACTTGGATCTGCCTACATTGCCATCGGTTTATTTGTGTCTTCGCAAACTCAAAACCAGATAGTGAGTTTGATTGGCAGCGTTGTGTTATGCGGGGTCTTCTACTTTATCGGTCACAATGTCATTACTGATACTGTTGGCCAACGCGCGGGTGAATGGTTGCAAGCGCTCGGCACCGGGTCTCGCTTCGACTCCATAACCAGAGGCGTGATTGATCTCGCTGACTTGATCTATTACCTAAGCCTCACAATCGTTTTTTTGGTACTCACTGTGTACTCGTTAGAGCGTGATCGATGGGCCGAAACTGGTGATGCATCCTCTCATTTACGCTGGAAATTAGCAGCTGGGCTTTTAGTATTAAATGCCATTGCGATAAACCTTTGGGCCGGTCAACTAAATGGCTTACGTCTTGATACCACTCGGGGTCAGCAATACACCTTGTCAGACGCCACCCGAAACTACCTTGCTCAGTTACAGGAGCCACTAACTTTACGAGGCTACTTCAGCGCAAAAACCCACCCTTTGCTTAGTCCACTCGTACCGCAAATGCGTGACTTGTTGAGGGAGTATGAGGTGGCTGGTGAAGGTCGTGTGAGAGTTGAAATCGTCGATCCGCTTGAAAATCCGGAAGCTGAAGTCGAAGCCAACCAACAATACGGTATTGAACCTGTTCCGTTTCAGGTGGCTGATCGGTATCAGTCATCCATTGTAAGTAGCTACTTTAATGTATTAGTGCAGTACGGTAATGAGTACGATGTGTTGAGCTTTCGAGATCTGATCGATGTAAAAAGCCGTTCGGAGTCTGACATTGATGTGAAACTACGAAACCCCGAATATGACTTAACCCGCTCTATTCGAAAAGTACTCACTGACTTTCAAACCGCAGGTAGCGTATTCAATAGTATTGATACCCCCGTTACCTTGCATGTCTATGCATCTGCTGACGAGCAATTACCAGGCGATTTGGTAACCTTTAAAAACGATATTAAGACGATTGCAGATGAACTGGCTGCGCAATCGAACGACAAGTTACAAGTAAATTTTGTCGATCCCAACGTCAATGGTGGTGCACTCGCTAATCAGTTAACTAACGAGATCGGATTACGCCCCATGAGCGCCGGATTATTCAGTACGCACCAATTTTGGTTTCATACGTTGTTAGAAGCCGATGGACAGCTTGTACAAATCCCGCTGGGAGATCTGAGCGTGTCAACTTTTGAATCTAACCTGGACACTGGCCTAAAACGCTTTGCAAAGGGCTTTACTCGGCGCATTGGCCTGGTTACTCCCCCACCCAGCCCACAAGGCATGCCGATCGCAAGCCCAAGCTTCAGAACCCTGGAAGAGTTCTTACGATCTGAATACGATGTAGTGCGCGAGGATATCACCGATGGCACTGTTGCCAGCGACATTGAATTGCTTATTCTCGCAGCGCCAAATTCGATTGATGACAAGGCTTTGTTTGCGGTTGATCAATTTTTGATGCAAGGTGGCACCGTGCTGGCCAGCACATCAAATTGGCAAGCCAGCTTGTCACGCAATAGCCTGGGCATCGCTAAACACAATTCAGGCTTAAACGCTTGGTTGGCACATCATGGAATAAGCCTGTCCGATCAACTAGTGATGGACCCGATCAATGCAACCTTTCCGGCACCGGTCACGCGCACTATTGGCGGACTGCAATTACAAGAAATGCGCATGCTTGACTACCCTTGGTTTGTGGATGTTAGACGTAACCAGATGAACGCAGATAGCCCGATCATGGCAGGCGTTGAGCAAGTCAATATGACATGGGCATCCCCGGTCAATTCGAGCATAGGGAACACAGACGATAAGTTAAAGAGAAACACCTTAACTCTGCTCTCCAGTTCCAATGGTTCCTGGCTGTCAGACTCAACTGACGTTATGCCACGTGTTAGTGCCAATGGTAACAACATCAGCCCTTGGCCTGCAGGCGATGAAACGGCATCGTATCCGTTGGCCGTTGCATCAACGGGCCAATTCAGTTCGTATTTTGCCGGTAAACCCTCACCGTTGGTTTCAGAATCTTCCGGCGCCGAGCCAAATGAAGCACCCTCGTTTCTTGATGATCCTGTGGAAGCGATAGACTCGGTAAATGATGCCGCATCGGATGCCAAAGACACAGAACCAGAGCCGGTGTTGTCTGAGTCGATCGATAACGTTATCGAACGCTCACCTGAATCTGCCCGATTAATTGTGTTTGGTTCAAACGACTTTCTGCGCGATCAAATAACGCAAATGGCAGGTGCCACAACCGGTACCGCTTATCTGGCTCCGTTCCAACTCGTGACGAACGCGATCGACGTGGCCCTGGATGATACTGGCCTGCTGAGCATACGCAGCCGCGGTCAGTTCAACCGAACGCTGCCTCCAATGGGTGATGGAACGAGGCGATTCTGGGAAATCTTAAATTACGTTTTAGCTGCACTAGCCATAGCGGGTGTTTATCTTCTCACTCGACTTTGGAACCGATATCAACAACGCCAACAGCTTTTATGGATAACACAATGAATACCATTGCAAACGAATCTATACAAAATAACGACGGCAATTCGGTTTTTTCACTGTTTAAAAACAGCCGTTTCCTTCAATTTTGTACCGCCGTTTTGGTGGTACAACTGGCCTTGGCGGCACTACTGGGGATGACACAGAAGCAAGCTACGTTTGCCAGTGGTCAGGCATTGTTCAGTTTACAAATGGATGAGATCAGTCGCATTACCATAGATAATGCAGAGGATACAGTGGCACTGAAAAAGACAGATGGTCAATGGGCTCTGGAAGGCGAGGCAGAGCTCCCCGTTGATAAAACACGATTGAATACTCTGCTAAGCTCTCTTGTGGATTTAAAGGCTGGTCTGCCAGTTGCCAGTAGTATTCAAGCACGAACGCAGCTTGAAGTCGCAGATGATCAATATCAGCGGCGGGTTATCGTTAATAATGATGCCAAGAACAACTTCCTAATCGGCACATCACCCGGTTTGAGAAAAGCACACTTGCGGCGCGAAGGAGCCAATGAAATATATTCAGCAAGTTTGCCCGTATCCGACTTACCGACATCGCTCGATCAATGGCTGGATAAATCATTATTAAAGTTCGATGATATCACTCGCGTTTCCTCTACTGCGATTACGTTTGAACGCAACGGCACAGATGAAGATTCAACGTGGCGTATAGTCGACCACCACAATGGAGCCAAAACACTCGATACAAAGAAATTGGCATCGGCTATTAACGCCCTTGAAACTCTGCATGTGATCGGCTTGAAAGAGGCTTCGGTGGTGTCGAGTGATGGCGATGCCTCAAATGATACAGAAACCGTTGAACTCAGCATCACCAGTGCAGAAACCATATTAAGCCTGAGGATGGAAAAATCGAGTGGCGATGCGACTATCACCAGAAGTGATATCGATCAAACCTTCATCGTTTCTGAACCCGTGTTTAAACAATTGTCCGTATTGGCGTCCGATGCCGAATGGCTTGTTGACGACGCCGAGAAAGCCGAAACAACGCAGTAGCATTCCTGCGGGTCATCTTCAAATGCTGTACGCAGATGTAGTTGGCCCGCTTGACGTTATTAGCCGACCTTGGTACCTTCTTCGTTCTGTTGAATTTTGCCGGTATCTGTCGTACCCAGTGCTTTATACGAATGGTCGGCGAGCATGCTTTGAACGTTATCAAGCAAAGTAAATCGACCCAATTACTGAACTGGCAAGCCTGCTTGCGCCGATAGCAAGATTTTCAACCGCCCATCAAAATCCAGATAGCTTCAATTCTTAATGGAAGAAAGCGTTTCGCTTAAGCCTACGTAAGCAAAAGGCCGCCCAGGCCTACAAAAAAACCAATGGCCAGCCCTATACAACACAATTTGAGTGTGGCATTTGTTTTCACCAGATTTTTTTCACGCTCATAGATCTGCGCGGCCATACTGCTAAACACGCGCGAAAGTCCACCAATGTCGGTTTTCATCGCGCTGATATCGTCTAGCTCAAGCTTGTTGGGAATAACGAGCTGTTTTTCCAGCTTTGCAGCAGCATTCGTTAGCCGTTTAACCTGTTTGGCATCCCTGATTTCACGATCTCGCGCAAATTTTTTCTCTAAAGAAGAATTGACTCTGGCATTGAGCAGCACTCTATCGAAGTTCTTGGGCAGGAAGTCTTCAGCACCGAATTCAATTGCCTGAACAACCTTATCCATCTCAGAGTCCAGCGCCGAGATAACGATGACAGGAATCTCCTTCAAAACCGGGTCCTCCTGCATGCGTTTCATCACTTCAAAGCCATCCATCTCTGGCATGACGATATCGAGAAGAATCAGATGGTAGTTGTTGTCCCGCATCATCGAAAGGGCTTCGCTTCCGTCTGATGCAGAATCAGCCTCGTGCCCAAGTGAAGTAATTGCCTGTAGCATTTTCAGACGATGGGTTTTTTGATCATCGACTACAAGAATCTTGCATTTCAATATCATTGATTTTCTCAGGCTCGGATTGGCTTCAGTGGGTTGAAATGGTGCTTCCCTGGCAACGACAAACCAAGAGTTGAACAAATTTTTACGCGATATCCCTTCGTTTGTACAGACATTTATATTTATGAATACGAATTCAACCTCTGATTAATGCCGCACGGTGTTGTCAGTCGACAAAATCGCCTCAGGGTGTGGACTACTGCCGGTCAGGGTGTGATTAACGACAGCCTTAAGAGACAGGCTATTTAGTGCAGATCGTCCCGCAATCAATCTGGGGTCGAAGCATACTCAAGCTCGTAGCCAGCAAGCAATCGAGCGATGGATTCCGGACCAACTGGGTTAAAATACTCAAGGGTCGAACCGCAGGGTTGCATCAGACGGCACTGTGAACATCTCCATTGTGATAAAAATTAGGTAACGTTTATTGGAACTAGGCGCTTAACAAAACTTTCGATGTGAATGCCACATTAATATGGAGGTGAATATACCGTGGGAACATGGAGTGCAAGCCTATACGGGGACGACGAAGCCCAAGATCTTCAGGAGCAATACAGGGAACTTGCTACGTTCGGACATAACCCGCCCGATATTCTTTCGTATTTATTGAAAGAAAATCCAAACTATTCGGATCAAGGTGACCCAGCAAACTCCGTGTTCTGGCTTGTCATGGCGGATATTCTAGTAAAAAAGAAATGTCTGGATGATAGTACTCGACGATGCGCACTAAGGATTATAGATAGTGGTACAGATGTTGAGGAATGGAGAAATAGGAACGCTTTAGAAGGTACGGTCAAACAAAGACAGAAAGTACTGGAAAAACTTCGTTCAAAGATTCTTGCGTCGGAGTATAAAGAGCCGAAACCCAGCAAAATATTTATTGAACAGACCGATTTGCAGTTGGGTGATCTATGTACCTATAAACACCCAAGTGGTTTCTATGCCGTTCTTAAGGTCGTCGGTTTTTTTTCTAAATTTTCAAGCCACAGCCCGGTTTTTCAAATTCTTGAATGGCATCAGGATTACCCACCGTCAGCCGACACTGCTCAATCGCTTCCTCTGCGCGATGAGATGTTTAAAACGCATCCATCGTACAGCTCTTCATCCTGCACATTCGAATCTTATGTTAAGAACAGATACGAGCTTCTTGTCAAAACAAAATCTATTCCGACAGACATGTCATTTGATACTTATTTTGAATACCAGCAGTACAAATACTTTCCAGTGATACGTGAAAGCGAGCGCAGTACAGCTTACAATCGCCTGCAACCGCTAGGTGTGAAATCTCAAACGGAAAGCATTATGATTGAAGCTGACATTCCAACCAATGCATGGCTTACCTGGAAGAATTTTAACGATGCTCTAACTAACAATTATTGGCAATATCACAAGATGATGATCGACGAGCTGGGTATTATCAACGAGGCTTTTAACTAGCTCTTAAAATCGGCGAATGAAGGACGTCCATTTTTCAGATAACGGAGCGATTAAATTTCGCTGGACTTCCTAACGGCTGACAGGTTTAATCATTTTGGTCAATGACCAACGAGTGGCGTTTAAGCTCACGCATCAGATGAAGACGAAAACACTAGGCGCTATGTGGTTTTTCTTGCGTCAGCGGCCTACTTATCGCAAGATGACTAGCCTAGTGGTACCGTAAGCAGCGGTATTCAGGCAGTAGTAACCGTCAAGCACCACCAACCGATTGGGTCATTGGATTGTATTTCCAAACATGGGGTGTCAGGGATGAGTTTCGGTGTTACTCACTTCACACAACCTTGTAAGGCTTGCTAATGATGCCGATCTACCCAATTCCACGTGCTCTGCGCAGTACTAAGCGAGTGCATACCCCCTTTTTCTGTCTGGCCTGCCTGGCTCCATTGTTGATGCCGGTTGCCGCGTCGGCAGATACTGTGGCATCTGATCTGGTGCCTGCAGCCCCGGTCGGGCTAATCAACTATGACAATCCGTGGACGGGTGCGTTCGGCAGCCTGGGCGACGGCTTTCAGATCTATCAGCGTGGTGTATCACCAACCATACCGTTTGCCGTGGTAGATGATTCTGAAACGTCCTTCCCGCCAGACAGTCTTGGCATTGTTGATGAGAATAATACCGATCCATTTTTTGGCGTTGTAGATACCGTTAACGGTGACACCAACGGCCCCGTATCCGCCAGCTGGACATTCGATATCAGCGGTGCCCAAAACCTGAAATTAACTATTGATATGGCTGCCATGGGCGACTTCGAGGGCAGCGATACCTTTGTCTGGTCTTACTCGATTGATGGTGGTGCGAGCGTTGCGGCTTTCAATCTGGTGACCAACGAAGCTGGCATTCAAGAATACGTTTTGGCGGGTGGAAACACTTTTACACTAAACGACCCACTGACAATCAATGGAACAACATTAACCAACAACTTTCAAACGATTTCCAATAATGTTGCAGGAACCGGAAACCAGTTGGTACTTACACTAACGGTAATGGCAGATGGTGGGTCCGAAGCTGTCGCGTTTCGCAATATTCTGATCACCAACGACGCCACTGAACCCCCGCCGCCGCCGCCGATCTCAGTTGTTGCATTACATGACATACAAGGGTCGGGAAATACCTCGCCGCTTGAAGGTCAGCAGGTCGCCACTGAAGGCAATGTCGTAACGTTGGTGCTGAGCGATGGGTTTTTTATACAGTCACCCGATGATCAGGTCGACGCTGACCCGCAAACATCAAACGGATTATTTGTATTTGCTCGCAACATTGCTGAATTGGAACCAGGCGACGTCGTTAACGTGTCAGGCACAGTGACTGAACGTTTTGGTAGCACTCAATTAAGTGCAGATACAGCCACACTGACAGTAATCGGTATGGTTGGACTACCATCAGCTGCAACGGTGACTCTACCAGTCGCCTCACTTGATGACTGGGAGCCACTGGAAGGCATGCTCGTATCATTTCCACAAACACTATTTGTATCGGGGAACTTCACTCTTGGGCGATTTGGTGAATTGGACTTATCCAGCGGTGGGCCGTTAGACAATCCCACTAATGTCACTGAACCCGGTTTGTTGGCCAATTTAAACCAACTCGAAAATAACCTTAATCGGATTCAATTAGACGATGGCAGCTCTGCCTCAAATCCTGTGCCTTTGCCGCCGTACTTCGGCGCCAACAACACGCGCCGAACCGGCGATAGCACAACAGGCCTTACTGGCGTAATCAACTACGCGTTTGGCAATTATGAAGTGTTGCCAACTCAAGCAGTGGAGTTTGTTGCAACCAACCCAAGGCCCGATGGCCCTCCTGAAGTAGGTGGAGAATTGCGTGTTGGGGCCTACAACGTGCTGAATTATTTTACGACAATCGACAATGCGGGGGCAATCTGTGGCCCCAGTGCCGATCAAGGCTGTCGTGGTGCAGACACGCAAGACGAGCTTGATCTACAGCGTGCAAAGCTTGTTACGGCCATCACAAAACTGGATGCTCATGTACTTGGCCTGATCGAAATTGAAAATGCTGCAGGTGATGATCCTGCAATTGATCTTGTGAACGCATTGAACGCTGCAGGCCCTGCCACCTACGCTCACCTCCCCACAGGCGCTGTCGGCACTGATGCCATTCGAGGTGGTTTTATTTACCAGCCGTCAGTAGTAAGCCCTGTTGGCCCAACTGCTGTATTGGATGGGTCAGTCGATCCACGATTCCTGGATACCAAAAATCGACCCGCTGTAGCGCAGGGGTTTGTTGAGGTGTCCACAGGTGATCGGCTGAATGTCGTCGTAAACCATTTAAAATCGAAAGGATCACCTTGTGATGATGTTAACGATCCAAACATCGGTGACGGTCAAGGCAATTGCAACGGGACTCGAACCAACGCTGCCCTAGCACTGGCAGATTGGTTATCAAGCAATCCTGTTGATGACCCGGCGCAAAAACCTGCGTATCTTATCGTGGGAGATTTGAATGCGTATGCCCAAGAAAATCCAATCACAGCTATTGTGGATGCTGGCTACACCGACCTAGTCGCAAACAAAGTTGGTACCGGATGGGATCAAGGTGCCTACTCGTTTAACTTCTTTAGCCAATCGGGTTATCTTGATCACGCACTTGCCAACGACGCTACCTATTCGAGAATTACGGGCGTTGGTATCTGGCACATCAATGCAGACGAACCCAGTGCGTTGGACTACAACAATTTTAATCAAGACGAACTAGCGGCAAACAATGAATTTCGATCGTCCGATCACGACCCAATTATTGTAGGCCTATGTGCTGCTGCAAATTTTGATGGAGACGCTCTGGCTGACTGCCTGGATACCGATGATGATAATGACGGGCTGATCGACGCCCTGGATCTATGCCCCGCTACGGTGTTACCAGAGCCGATTGAAGAGCGAAATAAAAACCGCTATGCATTATCCGCCCAGCCAAGCGATAGCGCGCCCCTGGATTTTAGCGGACCTAGTCGAGCACGCTATACCTCAGCTGATACCTACGGTTGTTCCTGCACTCAGATACTGGAATACCTAGAAGAAGATGCCGATAGCGACCAATTTGTGTCCGGCTGTACCCCTGGCACGATGAAGCGATTTGAACGCACGGCGGGCTAACAATTAACCCGTCGCCGCTTATAACTTGCATGCGCGAATCATGGAAAGATTCGCCTTTCACCACTCTCGCCAGCAACGCGCTGTGAGCCGATAGCTACGTCGTCCCACATAACCAAGTCCCAGCGTTTCCACTTGAGTGCAATAACAAATTCTCGCTGTATTGCATGTTGGGTAAGATCACGAATGAAAAACCGCGCCTCAGCCACGGGACTCGGCCTGTTGTGCGGTACTTAACGCATCCCAAGCTGCTCGCATGTCGTTTTACCACCTGAGCTGGGAACGACTCTATCTGACAGTAATGTTACATCAACCGATAGCAAAATGGATTAGTAAGGATAGATGATAGCTATTTGTTTATGCTCGATAGACGATGTGGATTATCTATCGAAAAAGCGGCCATTACCAATTATCGATAAATTAAAACGAGGTACGGTATACGCCCTTGTGCATGGTGATAATTGCTGCGTAGTCGCAGGATGATTTTTAATTGCGCAATTAACTAACTAGGGAGCAGATATAATATGAACTTACTCACACGCTATCAAAAGTTCCGTATTTTTTTTCTTACCATTGCCACGCCTTTTTTATTTGCTCCTGGTTTGTTACATGCACAATCAAACGCTCTTTCAGGTAGCTATTTGTCAACGGATACCGTGTTGGTCAAATTTATACCCGGAACCGCGGCAGCCATACGAAGCCAAAGTCATGCTCAAGCCGCGGGCCGTGTAGAGCGCGTTATTCCGGGTATCGATGTATCAGTCGTCAAAGTGCCCGATGGATCAGTGGATAGTGCGATTCAGGTGTATCAACGCAATCCGAATGTGATCTACGCCGAACACAACTACAAACGCCTGGCCTTCAAACCGACAACTAATGAGGGAATGGAAACACCGACGGCCGGAATTAGTTTCAACAACTTTAACGAACAATGGAACCTGGAAAATTCAGGACAGGAATTTGGCCTGACTGTTATACCTGGCCTTTTCTCTAACACTCTCGTTTATCCCAGTTATCAGGCTTACGCTGATGCGGATGTGAATGCTCCCGAAGCCTGGGCGATTCCACTTGGTATAAACAACGCAACCATCGCGGTGCTTGATACGGGAGTTGATTGTGATCATCCGGACCTCACGAGCAAATGTCTAATGCCACATAGTGTGGTTACAGAGCATGAGGAGACGCTTGTTGACTTTTTTGGTCACGGAACACATGTAGCTGGTATCGCGGCGGCGAGTACTGACAATGGTATGGGTATAGCGGGTGTCGCCCCAAATGCGTTAATTGCACCAATCAAGACGTGCTATCAGGACTCAGTTAGTGTGCCTGGTTATATCGTTGGAACCTGCGAAGATGCTGATGCGGCAGAAGCCATCATGTACGCCGTTGCGCAGGGTTATCAAGTCATCAATATGAGTTTTGCAGGACCTAATCCTAACTCTGCATTGCAAGAAGCGATCGATGAAGCCTGGGCGGCAGGTGCAATATTGGTGGCTGCCGCTGGAAACAATTACACATCCCAGATGCAGTATCCGGCGGCCTACCAGAACGTTATTGGTGTTGGAGCTACCGACTATGTCGATAACCTGTCGGGTTTTTCAACGTTTTCCCAACCGCCAGAAGATTGGGTGTCGGTGCTAGCGCCTGGTACCGCTATTGTATCCACCGTACCTGGCAGTTTTTGCAACAACCAACCAGGCTCCGATTGTATTGATACAAAATCCGGCTCATCGATGGCTTCACCGCATGTCGCCGGACTGGCAGCTTTGATGTTCAATCATCTTGATCAGCCAAACAATGTGATAATTCGGCAGGCGATAGAATCGTCTGCGGTTGCATCTGGAACTCTGGGTCAGAACATGCAAGCGTGGTCTGCTCATGGACGTATTGATATGCATGCCGCGCTCACCGCGCTTGATGGCACCAATCCGCCCGATGAACTGCCCACTGTCAACGTGAGTAATCCGGCGGAAGGTGCGACGGTTTCTGGCGCAAGTGTATTGATTAGTGCAACAGCCAGTGATGATAATGGAATCACTCAGGTGGAGTTCTTCGTCAACAATGCCTCTATCGGTGTGGATACAAGCTCGCCGTATTCAGTAAACTGGGACAGCACAACGGTGGCCAATGGAGCGCAGGTTATCCGTGCAACGGCCACCGATTCGATCGGTCAGACGGCAAGTTTCAGCAACAACGTGACCGTCAACAACGAGACCGGCGCGACGACTATACACACCGGTGACCTTGACGGTAGTAGTGTAGGCAGCGGGCGCGGTGGAAAGTGGGATGCGACCGTCACCATAACTGTGCACGATGCTGCCGACGACGCCGTGGATGGCTCTACTGTAGAAGGCGCCTGGAGTTCAGGGGCAACGGGCAGCGGCTCATGCGTTACAGACAATAGCGGTACGTGCAGCATCGCCATTAACGAAATAAAGCGCAGTTCCTCCTCAGTGACTTTTAGTGTGACCAGCATTACGCGCGCGGGTTCGATATACGATGATAGCGTTAATCACGATCCAGACCCCGACAGCAACGGTACAGTTATCGTGATATCCAGTCCGTAGTTTTCTTCACCACGCTACACTAGTAAAAGGAGGAGCGTATGCTCCTCCTTTTTTATTTAAGTGCTAATCGACGAAAGGAAATTTCATTTGGAGTCGTTTGAATGTTAACGACTCAAAGCCACATACATTCTCAAATTTGCAGAATTGTTCACCAGTACCAAATCCTCATCGCCGTCCATGTCAACATCCATTGACAGCAACTGAAAACCTGACCAATCATCTTGATCGGGCGCTGCTTGTGGCGAACGAGTCTTTTCATCGAAGGTGCCATCATCGTTAGCCAGCGCTACAAACAAGCGTAGCAACGAATCCCGTCTCTCCAAAACGGCATCCTTCTTACCATCGCCGTTCACGTCAATCAAATGGGCGTCCAATGGTCCGGTGAAACCTTCGGGGCGATTGAGTGCAATGAATGGCGATGACGTATCAAACGAACCGTTACCTGAAGATAAATTCCGATGCAGTGGTGGATTGGCCGCTTCTCCGTTAACAAAGAGAATATCAACGCCCGGCACCGAATCAATATTGCCAACAAGCGCGTCATAGGTTTGCCAACCACCACTGTCCCGTAGCGTGAGCACTTGATCAAACAAATTTCCTGCATTGCCACTTTTAAACCGCGCCACATGCACGGCATTTTGATCTGAGACCAATGCAATAAAAAGAACATCGTCATCGCCATCATTATCAACATTGCCAACATACGCTGTGTAATTCTGCCATCCACCACTACTGCCATACTGCTGATGACGTGAATTCACGCTAATGGCACCACCGGGTAGTGATACCCGCAAATGTACGTCGTTGGCACTCGCATTCGTTCTGCTAAACACGATATCGTCACCATTAATGCCATCGAAGTTGCCAATCAGCACCCTGTAACCACCCCACCCTTCGGTCTGATTGTGCCGGTATTCGGGAGAATACCGAAACGTACCGTCGCCATTTGAGTAAGCGATGTAGACAATGTTGTAAAAATCGTTATTCACATAGGCAATATCGTCAAAACCATCATTATCAAAATCGCCCACATGAGGCTCATACACGCCCCAGCTATCCTGTACCGCAGTCTCGGGGTGATCAACACTCGTTTTAAAATCAAACACACCGTCTCCTACCGATAAAGCGATTGCCGCTGTGTTAACGCCTGGGTTCAAATGCGTCCACGCCAGATCTACACGACCATCGCCATCAAAGTCTCCCTTGTGAACAGTTGCCGGTGTGGGTACCGGCAGTGGGGTGTCACTGGCCTGTCGGAATTGAAACGTGTCGCCAGTGCTACCGCGAGCCGCACAGGTTCGTTGATTGTATCGGGTGGTTTCGGCAACGGTTGCCACCGATAAATCACCTAAATTTCTTAACGTGTACGTCAATGGAGCTGCCGTTGACAGGCTCGGTTTGTTATTGAAATACGCTGCCCAGTTACCACTTCTAATGACGTCTGTCACGTTGTCAGATTGACCACCAACCGTTGCCAATCGAATGGACGATTCAGACAGGATGGATTTTTGTCTGGCCGAAAGCTCTGCTTCACCAGCAGAGGTAACTCCTCTGTAAGCGGCCTGAATTGTGGCGCGCAACTCCTGGGAAGACACACTAGAGGTTATCGTGAACATCATCATGCGTCCATAAACCACCGAAGACACATACACAGGCAGGTTATCGGGTCCTATCTCGCCTCTGTCGATGTAACGATTCAACACATCCTGTGTCAGCGCATCAGAGAAGAACTGCTCGGGTAGATTTGGTGCAGAATAGGTAACGTTGTACATTCTTTCGATATACAAAACCGATAAGCCAGATTCCGACGCCTTTTTTTCATAGCTCGTGTCAACAGAACCACTGAAGTTCAGATGTCGTCCGGATATACCAAGCTTTAATGCAAATTCCTGCTCTGACTGAAATTCATCCAGCTCAAATGTTACGCTGGTGGGGACATCCAGATTGTTTTGATCGGCAAGACCAACCAGCTCGCCAATGGCGGCGTTAACCGGACCCGATGAGGCTTCCACTGTTCTGAAATTTTCAAATAAATCACCCGGTGCTAAATCAGCAATGGAAATTGTAATGGGTTCCCGTTCAGCAATTTGCAATGGCAGAAAGCCACCAAGATCGTTGACATAACTTTTACCCTGCACCAGTGCACCCGGATAAAGCACTTCTTTGTCCGGAGCAAACAAAGTCAGCTTTTCAGGATTAGAAGAAAGCGTGTAAGGTGTGGTGTTGCATTCATAAACGACATCTTCTGAAACAGATGTTAGTCCCTCATCATTAATAATAACGGTGTCTTCAACAACCTGTTCCGACAACGTTTCACCCGATGGTAAATCCGTTTCAGCGGCGGGTGGTGAGACCACACCCCATTTAGGTAGCGTACCAATATAACGACCAACCTCCGTGGTTGCGGGCGGTTCGGTGCTACCACCTCCACCCGAACCGCCACAGGCGACCAGTGTAGCCGTGGTAAACGTGATAAACAATTTCCGGTATTCCATATCAATCAGCTCCTAACTTCAGCATTGAATTACGCGTTAGAACCTGAACGGAAACAGCTGCAGATGAACATAGCTAAGAGTCTGCTGCCGTACAGGCCTACATTTTTTTATTGACTCATGTATCGATGGACCGGGGACTATAGTGCGATGAGATTGAGACTGTAACAAGGTAAAAATACACAAACATTCGAAATAAATGTCTGTAATTCTCACCTATCTATCTGACATTACTCTTATTGGTAATCGAACAAAACCAGGCTTGCAAAAAATAACTAGTTAATAAAAATTAAGCCGTCGTGGTTAGCCAGTATGTTGCGGAATGCGTATAAGAAAAGGTGGACACATGGTCGCCTACTCTTGCTTGGAGCGCAAAGACGCTTTTATTGGCATAGGTGGCTTTGTGGGTTAGCTGCCTTTGCAAGTCTAAAACCAGTAAAGTCGGTACGGCCAACTCTGACGACTATTGCCGGTATCTATTAAATAATTAGCTGCGAGAACCTTTGTTAATAATAAATTCAATCCAAAAATCAAGAAAAAGCACTGATCACACTGATCAGCGCGCTTCAATACCGCTTGGAGGAGGTGCGACAATAGTAGCGAGGCTGTTACAAGCTGTCTGCTGTTAAATCTGCAGTCCTATGATGCGAATTTTGATGCGGATTGAAATACAAAGAAACTGGATTACATGGTGGTCGGCTTGAACGAAAACAGTGCGAATGAGAAGCACACGCCCCTATTTAGAACATGATTGCGTTGGATTTTACGAATTCACAGCCGAGTATCACAATTAAAAAAATAAAATCATCAATCGTGGCTAACTTTTCGAAACACGAGCATAATTCGTCATAAGAAGATCTTTTGCGGATTTATATGCCGAATAACTTACACA
>CALHOU010000181.1 GCA_938035945.1 uncultured Granulosicoccaceae bacterium | reverse complement strand
AGCTTATAGAGGATGCCGATGATGTGGCACGGTATCCCGGCGCACAACGTCTACTTCGCCTACAGATCAATGATGTTTCGCGGAAAGATTCTGCTACGCCGCTCCGATGGCGCTTTGTTGAGGCCTCACATTTTAGTCCTGACATTTAATAATCCATTCCCAATTTTCCTTCGAGTGGTAATTTGGGCATATAAAAAAGGCTCGACCCAAGACAGTTAATTGCGTTTGCAAAAATTAGTTGGTAGGGTGCTGCGACAGATTGGCTTGGTAATTAAACCGCCACTTTCGCTTGGTAATGACATTTATACACTTTAGCTATACCGCTTGCTGCTGCCGGGCTTGTCTTCTATACGTAGCCGGTGCCACATCAAAGGTTTTCTTGAAAACACGACCAAATGCGGCTTCAGATTGATATCCCGCGTTTTCAGCAATAACAATCATTGGGCTCTCTGTTTCCACAAGCGCCTGCCGTGCTAGTTGCATACGCCACTTTGTTAGATAATTTAACGGCGAGGTAGACATGTAGTGTACGAACTTTGTGGCAAACGAAGTTCTTGACATACTTGATACCCGAGCAAGCTCTTCTACCGTCCAATTGTGTGCAGGTTCGGCATGGATTGCGTGCAGTGCTTTCGCCATTTTTGCATCGGCAAATCCTGCCAGCATCGGATTTTCTCGCCCCTCGGTTTCTATATAGCTTCGCAACGCTTGCGCAAATAAAATCTCGGATAGTTTCAGAGCAATGAGATCACTGCCCAACTGGTCTTTACCTGCTTCATCACCAATAATGTTTAACGTGCTATCCATCCAGTTACTGGCCTGCTTACCATAATTAACCGTATGGATGTGATCTGGAAGGGCATCTATCAATGGGTGTGCTGCATGTGGGTCAAACGCAAAATGACCACAAACCAGTTGCGTCTCATGGTCGGTTCCGAACTCACCATAAACAAGTGTACCGGTGCCGGTAAAACCAGATTCTGTTAACACCTGTTCAAGTTGTACAACTTTGTCCTCGTTTTTAGGATCGCAAAAAAGCGTGTGCGCAGCACCTCTGGGAATAATGATTAGGTCGCCTTGTTCTAGCAGGACCGGCGGATTATTTTTTGATATGCGAACAAGGCATCGGCCACGATGTACAAAATGGAATCGCGCAACGTTTTCATACGCCGGTACGCGAATACTCCAAGGGCTGGTAAACGAGGTGCGGAAGTAGAGTGTTCCGCTTAATTTCAGTTGCGTCAGTATTTCGCTCAATAAATCCAATCTAACCCCCGGCTTCTTGTGCATTTTCAATGGCCAATGTGCATGCTATGGCCAAATTCAGATATTACCAATTATTCGGATTCTGGCAATCATTTTGAACGATTGATCAAGTATAGCGAATTTTTGATCATTCAACTCTAAGCCTATCTGGCGTTTAATGGCTCATCGGTATTCGCTGGTAGCGATTGCCGACTCACTCACACTATTGGAGAAAGACATGTTTACATCACTTACAAAGCGTTTGGCCAGCGTTCTCGTTGTTCTGGGCCTTAGTGTTGGCGGAGCCGCCAATGCACAATCACCAGAAGATTTAAATGACTTAGAAATCGCCCATGTGGCTTATGTCGCCGACAACATTGATATCCAGTACGCGCACTTGGCTTTAGCATTGTCCGAAAACCCGAACATTCACGAATTTGCAAGAACCATGATTCGTGATCATGAGGCTGTGAACGAGCAGGCGTTGGGGTTGCTAGCTAAACTTGGCGTTGAAGCGAAAGATAACTTTTTGAGCCAAAAACTAATCGCCGACTCAAAAGGCATCATCGACAAACTGACGGCATTACGTGGTGCTGAGTTTGACAAAGCATATGCTGACAATGAGCTTGGATACCACAAGGCTGTTAATGGGTTAGTTGAGGGCGTGTTTATTCCAAACATTCAAAATGCGGAAGTGAAAGCTTTGTTCGAAGCAGGTTTGAAGATATTCAAAGCACACGAAAAACATGCACAAATGATGGTTGATACACTTCCGTGATCAGCATTATCAAACGCATAGTAAAGACTGGTACCGTGGCGCTCGTATGCGCCGCGGTACTAGGTTTGTCGGTGAAGTTATATGCAGGAGATAGCACTGAGTCTCCAGCAATGCTGGCCGAACATATTGTGTACATTGAGAATATGGAGTTCTCTCCCAGCCAGCTACAGGTAAAAGTTGGGGATAGTATTACCTGGATAAATAAAGATTTCGTACCGCACACTGCAACGGCGTTGGATAAGAGCTGGGACTCAAAAAATCTGTCAAAAGGTGATGAATACACATTAGTAGTTACAGCAGATATACCGACCGATTACTACTGTTTCTACCATACGAACATGGTTGCCAGTATAGAAATCATGGAGTAGGGGCAATGCTGCCTCCTTAAATGTGCCATTGCAAGCTGCTGCTTGACAGCTTTTAGTGTGTTGCCAAGCTTGGCCGTAGTCCAGTAAACTCCTATTCACGATTGATGGATTCGGAAGATTTATTATGGCGAGTGTTAATCCTGCCCAGGGTGCTGGCGCTTACATTTCCGACATCGATTTGAATACCCTTAGTGCCGCGGATGTTGCGCTGGTTCGAGAGTCGTTGGGTGAGTACGGCGTGGTATTTTTTAGAGATCAATCCGTTAGCTGTGAGCAACACATTAAGTTCGCTCAGCGTTTTGGTGATATTAATATAAATCGCTTTTTCAAAGCACTCGACAAATACCCTCAAATCGCTGAAGTACGTAAAGAGCCAGAGCAGGGTAGTAACATTGGTGAGCAATGGCATACCGATCATAGCTACGATCAAGTACCAGCACTGGGTTCAATCCTGGTAGCACAGCAGTTACCAGTAAGCGGCGGGGATACGATTTTTGCCAGTATGTTTGCGGCCTATAACGCATTGCCGGAACCATTAAAAAAACGCATCGCAGGACTAACCGCAACGCACTCCAGTCGTCATGTGTTCGGGGCAAAGGTGTATGACAAGCCCGAACACAAAGACTTGATCGGTAGGTTGGGCAATACACAAGCAGCAACACAAGATGCCGTTCATCCAGTGGTGATACGTCACCCCATCAGTGGTAAGCGCGGTATTTATGTTAACCCGGATTTCACAACGCACATTAACGAGCTTGAGAAAGAGGACAGTGATGCGCTATTAGACGAACTCTACACGCATTGCAAAAATCCTGAGTTTTCACATCGTTTTGAATGGCAAGAAGGTTCAGTGGCTTTTTGGGATAACCGAGCAACCTGGCATAAGGCACTGAACGATTACCCTGGGCAACGCCGGCTCATGCACCGAATTACCGTTGAGGGTGAGGCTTTATACGCGTAGGGTTATGTTACGCATCTTCGCGACGCAAAGCCTGACACAAACAGTGCACACCACCACCGCCTAACTTGAACATTGACATATCCGGGTCGTAAACCTCATAACCCAATGCACGCATATTGGCATTGAGTTCGGTGGCCCCTTGCATTGATAGAACTTTGCCATTACCAAGCGCGACAAGATTAACACCCAGGTCTTTTGCTTCGCGATAGGGCACATCAACAAACGAGAAGCCCCAGTCTTTTAATTGTGCTACCACCCAAGGTTCTAGTGCATCGACGCAAGCGACGAGTAACTTATGGTCTAACGGCACGACTAATCCATCCATGTGTACGAATTCGCGACTGATAGGTACCGTTAGTGCCTCCCATCCTTCGGCTCTAACAAAGTCTGCGATTTGTTCAGAGCCTGCTTTTTCTGATCGTTCACCACAATATCCAATCAATACTTTTCCTGGCTCTATAATCACAAAATCGCCACCCTCAAAATGCCCTGCTGTGGCGTATTGCCAAATCGGAATATTGTTCTGTTGATAAAAATTTATCGCGGTTACGTAGTCGGCGCGCCGAACTTTTAATTGCATATGACATATCAGCGCACCCCACGGTGTCATGGCTGAGCTATCGCGTGCAAAAAAGTTTCGGTGTAAGACAGGGTCAGAATCAAGGTAATGGCACTTCACATTATTCTGTTCATAAATGGCGACCATTTCAGAGTGTTGTGCCATCGCCAACTGTAGATCAAACTTTACGCCTGTTTTATCAGCGTTATTCAATGTGCGGGCTATCAATGGACCGGCTTCAACCCAGCGGTAGTATTCAGGCACACCGAGTAGCACATCGGTTAATGGTGCGTAGTCATTGTTAATGCCCCAATTTTTTACTGAATCATTCATGTACAAGACCTGTTATCGCTTGAAAGTTTGCAGTCCATAACTAACTGCACGAATTGTGAGAACTGCATTTTGACGCTCAAATTTAGAACAGTTGTTCAAATTGTTGCACGACTGCCCCTTAAATCCTGCCTTAAAATGTACATTTTGCGTCATTTATTAGTCATTTATTGATATTTATTCCCAAGTCCGTAAACTAGTTTTGTGGCTAACAAGCCTACACGATACAACCGGCTGAGCCGGTCCCATGATTTGGAGGACTTTAGTTCTA
The DNA here is from genome assembly GCA_938035945.1 of uncultured Granulosicoccaceae bacterium. Taxonomy (GTDB): domain Bacteria; phylum Pseudomonadota; class Gammaproteobacteria; order Granulosicoccales; family Granulosicoccaceae; genus Granulosicoccus. The sequence goes on along the minus strand of CALHOU010000181.1, from coordinate 9,997 downwards.
TGAAATTCCCTAAGCTAATAACGATGGCATGCGTAAGTTCGGTTATGTCATTCGGTACTGTCGCGCAAGCAGCCGACGTTGTTATAGGTGTACCTAATTGGCCATCGGTTTTGGCTACAGCACACGTTCTAAAAGTAGCGATGGAAGAAAACCTTGGTTTAGAGGTTGAGCTTCAAAACGGTACTAACCCTGTTGTGTTTGAAGCGATGGATACAGGTGCGATGCATGTACACCCTGAAGTATGGTTGCCGAACCAAACAAACCTAAACGATAAGTTTGTAAAATCCAAGGGCACGGTACGCATGAACCCAAATGGCGTTGCCGGTGATCAAGCGATGTGTGTGACAAAAGGCACTCAAGAACGTACTGGTATCTCGGAGCTATCCGATCTAACCGATCCTGATATGGCGAAAAAATTCGACACAGACGGTGACGGACGCGGTGAAATCTGGATTGGTGCATCAGGTTGGGCGTCAACTAATGTTGAAAAAATCCGTGCCAAATCTTACGGCTACAACTTAACCATGACACTCAAAGAAATGGATGAGTCGCTGGCCTTGGCTGAAGTGGACAACGCAGTTGCGCAAGACAAAGACATTGTCTTTTTCTGCTACACCCCTCACCACATGTTTGCTTTGCATGAGTTAGTCATTCTTAAAGAACCTGCCTATGACGAATCAAAGTGGAATGTTATTCAACCAACTGACGATCCAGAATGGTTACAAAAGTCGGAAGCTGGGGTTGCCTGGAATACAGCAAACCTACATATCCACTATGCAACGGTATTGGAATCAGATCAGCCTGAAGCTGCGGCCATGCTTGCAAAAGTAAAGTTGGATACAGATGTTGTATCGGCGATGACTTACGCATTGGTTGTAGAGAAGCAGGACCCGGCAGAATTTGCCGCTAAGTGGGTTGCTGACAATGCTGACACGGTAGACAGCTGGTTACAGTAAGCTAGTTTTACTCGTTTAACCGACCGATAAGACGGGAGTATGGCGACATGCTCCCGTTTTTTATGCGTTATGTACATACGCCGGTTATTTTGTCTTGAAAGTCAAAAGAGTACGCATTGAACTTCATTTGCACGTTGGAGAATGAACATTGAGCGAAGATGTAATTACCTTAAAAAATGTTTGGAAGATCTTTGGCGATCGTGCTGAAGAGGCGATGCAAGCCGTTGAATCGCGTGGTTTGTCCAAACCCGAAGTGCTAAAAGAATTTGAATGTGTTGTTGGCATTGCTGATTGTTCCTTCACAGTCACGCGCGGTGAGATCTTTTGCGTAATGGGCTTATCAGGCTCTGGCAAATCGACCATGGTTCGCCACTTGAATCGCTTGATTGAACCCACGTCTGGCGAAATAACTGTACTTGGCAAAGATGTGTTGGCATTAAATGGTCAGCAGCTACGAGAGATGCGCGCAAATTCTCTGGGCATGGTGTTTCAGCACATGGCCTTGCTACCGCACAGAACGGTGCGTGACAACGTAGGCTTTCCATTACAAGTGCGTGGCGTTCCGAAATCCACCCGTTGGGAAGTGTCACAACGTTGTTTGAATATGGTGAATCTGGATGGTTACGAAGATCGTTTTCCGCGCGAGCTCTCTGGTGGTATGCAGCAACGGGTTGGGCTAGCAAGAGCCCTGGCTTCCGACCCTGAAGTGTTGTTAATGGATGAGCCGTTCTCCGCACTCGACCCGCTCATCAGGCGGCAATTGCAGGATCAGTTTATGGCCTTGTCGGCTGAATTGAATAAGACCACCGTGTTTATTACCCACGACTTAGATGAAGCGATACGAATTGGCAATCGTATCGCGATTATGAAAGATGGTCGCATTGTGCAAATCGGTACACCGGAACAAATCGTAACCGAACCGGCGGACGACTATGTCAGAGATTTTGTTGAAGGCATATCAAAACTAAAGCTTGTGTTTGCGCATTCAATTATGGAGCCGATCAATAGTTATCAACTAGAGTCGGGTGATGATTTGGCGCAAAGCCCGCGTGCTGATCACGGCACTGATCTTGATCAACTGATTGACATTGCTACCACTACCACACATCCCATAGTTATTCAGGATGATGATAAAAACGATGTTGGTGTTATATCAAAATCAAGACTGTTAAAAGGCATTCAAGGGGGTAAGGCATGAGTGATTCAGGCCTTGAAGCGGGACCACGCTCATTAGATTCATCAGTTGAAGAGTTTGTACAGGAAAACGTAGCTTACTATTCAAAACAGTTTTCAAAAATCCAAGGTACTAACGGCTTTGCGTTTTCGTGGAATGGCATGGCGGCTTTGTTCGGACCCTTGTGGGGAGCTTTTCGTGGAGCGTGGGGGTTCTTTTGGACCTTTTTAGTACTGGAATTGTTTGCCTTAGTGCAGATTGGACGCGGCCTCTGGGGGGACTTGGGTGCTGATCAAATTGCGCGCTATGAAAAAATGCTTACCAATATTGCCAAGCGAGAGCAACAAGCCGCTGACCTTGTCGCTGCAGGGAATCAGGCAGACGCTGATGCGAAGTTAAAAATTGCAGACAACCTAAAGCGTGTTGCAGCTGAAGCGAAAGAAAAAGCGGACTTAGCTGCGAATGAGGCACTATCAATATTACTAACGGGTCTGGTGATATTTGCCGTAATAAAATTGCTAGAGGGTTTTTTGGCGAATCGTACCTATGAAAAACAATATCTAAATTGGCGCGCAAATCCGAACGTTCAATCTGGTGTGAATAAAGCGAGTGCGATATTTGGTGGGCTGCTGTTGGTGGCTATTTGGCCGTTGACATTATTTCGTTTCACTGTCGCAGACCCTGATGCAAAACTCAGTGCGCTCACTGGTGGGTTTATCGGTACCAAAGTGCCCATCACTGAATTTCCTGTTGATCGTGAGTACTTTGCAATTCTGGCAAAAAAAGGTGATGCCGGGTTCGACTGGTTAGCGATTAATTTTAATCATGTGTTCAAAGGTATAACCGCTGGCATTAGAACGGTCCTGGATGGATTAGAGATTGTCCTCATTGATACACCGTGGCCTGTGGTGATGATTGTTATTGTTGTTATGGCTTTTCGATTAGCTGGCCCACGTGTCGCGATATTCACTGCAGCCTCGCTCGCTTATTTAGCCTTTATGGGGCTGTGGGAAATTTCCATGATTACCGTTGCCTTGATTGGTGCAGGTGCAGCGCTTTGTGTGATTATTGGTATTCCACTGGGTATTTGGTTCGGTAAGTCAAAACGTGCCTACTCGTTTGCCGAACCCGTGCTCGACTTTATGCAAACTATGCCGGCATTTGTGTACCTCATACCCATCATCGCTTTTTTTGGAACCGGTAAGCCACCCGGTGTATTAGCCACACTTATTTTCGCCATGCCGCCGGTAATTCGATTAACTGCTTTGGGTATGCGAGGTGTGCCAGAATCAACGAAAGAAGCAGCAGTTGCGTTTGGTTGTTCTAAGTGGCAATTGCTTACAAATGTCGAGTTACCGCTTGCCATGCCATCAATAATGACCGGTATAAACCAAACTATTTTGATGTCCTTGTCGATGGTAGTTATCGCATCGCTTATTGGCGCTGAAGGTTTGGGTGCACTTATACTTGAAGCGTTGCAATACGCAGCCAAGGGTCAAGGTTTACTCGGCGGATTGGCGATATTACTTTGCGCCATGGTTATAGACCGAATAGCTCAAGGCATGTATCGGCGTAAAGTCGAAGGAGTCTGACAATATGGACGCCTTCGACTAAAGTGCATGGGTAAGAGTAACTAAATCGTCAATGGTCAGGTGCAAGTGTCGGTTTCATTTTTGATGAAGCCGCATTTAAAAATGAATATCGGCTATGTGTGTCAGCACAATCTAGATAATTCGGCGACCGTGTGAACGATTCTTTGTGTTGGCCAATCTTTGGATTTGCTTTTTATCGCTTGTAAAAAAGTCTGCGCATGTTAGGTGTTCATATTAGTTGTTCAGTTTTACCCAACTTCCATTTTTCTTACTGGACGATACTGCCGCGGTTATAAAAGCAATACCTTCGTATCCTTCCTGTATGCCTGGGCAAAGGGTATCTACTTTGTTTCCATCGCGAGCGGCATAAATAGCATCAGCCGTTTCTCTATAAAGCGTGGCGAACCCTTCAAGATAACCTTCGGGGTGCCCGCCAGGGATTCGTGTGACCGCATTGGCTGCATCGTTCGCACCTGGGCCACCGCGAGTAAGAATGCGTTTGGCTTCACCCAGTGGTGAATACAATAAGCGATTCGGCTCTTCCTGATGCCACTCGATGCCGCCTTTGGAACCATAAATACGCAAGCGTAGGCTGTTCTCGCAACCGCTAGCCACTTGGCTCGACCAAAGCATGCCCTTAGCACCATTGTTGTAACGCAACATGATATGTGCGTTATCATCCAATTGCCTACCTTCCACAAACGTATGCAGATCGGCACTGAGTGATTCAAGTTTTAGCCCGGTCACGAAGCCGGCTAAGTTAATTGCATGAGTGCCTATATCTCCGATGCAACCACCAGCACCAGAGCGTTCCGGGTCGACGCGCCAACTTGCTTGTTTTTGATCGGTCGCCTCTAGGTTTGTCGCGAGCCAGTCTTGCGCGTACTCAACTTGAATAACGCGTATGTCGCCAAGCTCATTGCTCTCGATCATGGCGCGTGCTTGGCGAATCATCGGGTAAGCGGTGTAGTTGTGAGTTAGAAAAAATAGTGCATCGTGACTTTCGACCAGATTCACAAATTTTTTCGCATCACTGGCCGTTGCTGTAAGTGGCTTATCGCAAATAACATGAATACCGCGCTTTAAAAATTCCTTCGCCACACTAAAATGCAAGTGATTGGGTGTGACGATGCTAACTGCTTCAATACCTTCTTTAAGTCGCGCTTCACGGATGGCCATTTCTTTAAAGCTGCCGTAGCTTCGATCTTCTTCAACACCGAGATCAAGCCCGCTTAATTTAGATTTTTCGACCGTCGAGGAGAAGGCACCGGCCACGAGCTCAAAGTGATCATCGATACGCGAAGCTATTCGGTGTACACCGCCGATAAATGCATCGCGTCCACCACCGACCATGCCAAGACGAATTCTATTGGGTTTTCCAGCAATGCTCATGCAGATTGTAGTTCGTAGCAAATAAATGTATACGATGCCAACTTCTTAGTCTCAACGCAATACCCAAATCTGCATTGCCCCTGACATAAACACTAGCTATGCGCTGGTGGCAATCATTTCTTCATCGGGCATTTTGGCGCCGGTCATATACGCGACCGCATCCGACATACTGTGTTGTTTCGGGTCGATCGTGCACAAGCGTTTTCCGAGCCGGTGCACGTGGACGCGATCAGCCACTTCAAACACGTGCGGCATGTTGTGGGAAATGAGAATGATCGGAATGCCACGCGCCCGCACGTCTTGTATCAGTTCAAGTACGCGGCGTGATTCCTTAACACCAAGCGCCGCAGTAGGCTCATCCATAATAATCACTTTAGAGCCAAAGGCTGCAGCGCGTGCTACCGCAACCCCTTGGCGCTGACCACCAGAGAGTGTTTCCACCGACTGGTTAATATTTTGGATGGTCAATAGCCCAAGTTCAGAGAGTTTTTCTCTTGCCTCACGCTCCATCCTACCGCGATCAAGCTTTCGAAAAATATTGCCCAAGAAACCTTCAACGCGAATTTCACGACCCATAAACAGGTTATCGGTAATCGATAAAGCAGGGGAGAGTGCAAGGTTCTGATAAACCGTTTCGATACCAGCGTCTCTGGCTTTTATGGGCGATGCGAACTGAACCTCTTCCCCGTTTAACCAGATGCTACCGCTATCGGGTTTTACTGCACCTGATAGGGCTTTTATTAAAGAAGACTTGCCAGCGCCGTTATCACCGATAATACCGAGCACTTCCCCGGGGTAAAGATCTAAATTAGCGTTATCAAGTGCAACCACGCGGCCGTAGCGTTTGGTTAAATTAACCGCTTTTAAAACGGGCTGTTGATCGTTCATGCTGCCACCTTTCTTATCCATTGATCAACCGCCACGGCCAGAATAATGAGTAGACCGATTAGCAGGTATGTCCATTGCGGGTCGGTTCCGATAAGTCGTAGACCAAGTGAAAAAACGCCTACAATCAACGCACCGAAAAACATACCGAGTATGGAACCGCGACCACCGAACAAAGATATACCACCGATAACCACGGCAGTAATTGATTCTATGTTGGCAAATTGGCCGGCCGTTGGAGATACCGAACCAATTCGGCCAATCAATGCCCAGCCTGCGAGTGAGCAAATTAGACCAGCCACTACGTACACTGAAATAAGAATGCGCTTGGTTCGCACGCCGCTTAATTCAGCGGCGTCAATATCATCACCCACCGCATAAACATGCCTCCCCCAGGCTGTGTAGTTGAGTACGTAGGACAGCAATAGCACCAAGGCAACAAACGCAATAACACCATAGGTAAATACGGCGCCTTCGTATTTAATTTTATTGCCGAAGAATTGCAAAATGGCAGCGTGTTGCTCTATATCTTGTGAGCGTATGGTTTCATTGGCAGAGTACAAGAAATTTGATGCGAGCACGATTTGCCACATGCCCAAGGTCACAATGAAAGGAGGCAGTTTTACAACCGCCACCAACACACCATTGATATAACCGCAAAGCGCACCCACGGCAAAGCCACACAGAATGGCTATCTCGGGAGGGAAGCCATAGCGGAATGTAAATTGTCCCATCACCACCGACGAGAGCACCATGATGGCACCAACCGATAAATCGATACCTTTAGTGAGAATGACAAGGGATTGTGCGGCTCCAACAATGCCCACAATGGCGACTTGTTGAAGTATCAGGGTAAGGGCGAATGGAGAAAAGAATTTTTGCCCAAGCGTATAGCCAAATGCCGTAATGGATGCCAGCAATACAATGAACGGAACCAGCGATGGATTTTGATGCAGTTTTGTTTGTACCCAATCCACAATGCCACTGCGTTCACTGTCGAACGAGGCCACGTCATCGGCGCTGTCTTTTAGGGTCGATTCGTAATCTTGTGTCGCCAAGGTTTGCTCCGTTGGTAGATGCACTGCGCAAAACTGTACACCAACACATCTACACGCGTGTTAATAAATTCAATCCAACTAAAAACGGCGCTGGGAATGCAGCGCCGTCTTGTTCTTCTAAGCTCTCGGTTTTACAAAACCGTAGGCTGTCTAACTTAACCCCAGCACTTATCCGTGCCTTCGGTGGTGTCGATTGACTCAACGCCCGCCGCTGGTTTATCGGTCACTAAGTTAACACCAGTGTCAAAGAAATCCAATCCAGGGGTGTTTTCAGGCTTAGTGCCATCTTTTGCCCAGGCAGCGATTGCTTCGATACCAAGTGATGCCATAAGCAGTGGGTATTGCTGAGATGTTGCACCAATCACACCTGCTTTAACATCGGCAACGCCAGGGCAGCCACCGTCAACAGATACGATAAGCACATCGCCTTCACGACCTACAGCTTTTAGTGCTTCATAAGCACCTGCAGCAGCGGGTTCGTTTATCGTGTATACAACGTTGATGCTCGGATCTTTAGTTAACAGGTTCTCCATCGCGCGACGGCCACCTTCTTCGTTACCGGCAGTGACTTCGTTACCAACGATGCGAGGGTCCGTTTCATCGCCCCACTTGTTAGGATCGCCTAAGTCAATACCAAAACCCTGCAGAAAGCCTTGATCGCGTAGTACGCCCACTGAAGGTTGGCTGACCGCCAAATCCAGCATTGCGATTTTTGCATCTTTTGCAGCGTCACCCATGGCGGCAGCGGCCCATGCACCGATTAGCTCACCGGCTTTAAAATTATCAGTTGCAAATGTCGCATCTGCAGAATCGATGGGTTCGAGTGGGGTATCGAGTGCGATAACTAAAATGCCTGCATCACGTGCTTGCTGTACTGCAGGTACGATTCCTTTTGTGTCTGACGCCGTTAGCAATATGCCTTTCGCACCGTCGGCAATGCACGTTTCAATCGCAGCAACCTGGCTTTCGGAATCACCATCAACCTTACCGGCATAGGATTTTAAGGTCACACCCATTTCAGCGGCTTTGGCTGTTGCACCTTCTTTCATTTTTACAAAGAAGGGGTTGGTATCGGTTTTAGTAATTAGGCAAGCGGCAGTATCTGCTTGAGCGAGCGTTGTACCGGCAATGCTGAGCGCCAAAATGCTCGCAGCCGGAAAAAAAACTTTTTTAATACTCATGATTGGTTCTCTCCAAGTAAATATCTGAATGGGTGGGTCTGTCCACTTAGCGGTAATCGAACGTCAGGTCGGGTCGATGCATTCTCGGCTTCAGCTCGTGGCAGCTCACCTCTCTAGCATCACACACATATTCTGGCTTTGTCAATAAGACAAATGAATTGATTTATTGTATAAGGCCGTGTCATGCTACAAAAGCGCGCCTGCTATAGCGGATTGTTGCGACAATATGACCCCATGACTGAAACCGATCTACCCAACATAGCCAGTGACACCTCTGCAGAACCAAGTGGCGCGGCCAACCAACAACGCGCGCGTGCCTACAACGAACGCTTGGTGCTGTCTTTGGTGCGTCGTCACGGTGGCTTGTCAAAAGCGGCGATTGCAAAGCGTTCTGGGCTGAGCGCGCAAGCTGTGTCCGTAATTATAAAGTCGTTAGAGAAAGACAAGCTATTGGTGCGGGGAGAACCCGTGCGTGGAAAAGTTGGACAACCATCGATCCCATTGTCGCTAAATCCAGATGGTGTGTATTTGATTGGTTTAAAGATTGGGCGCCGCAGTGCGCATGTTGTTCTATTGGACTTTGTAGGTTGTGAATTAGCGAGCTTACAAACTCACTACGATTACCCCACGCCAAAAACGGTGTTGATGTTTTCAAAAAGAGCCATTAAAAAAATCAAGGCGAGTTTGACCAAACAACAGCAACGTAGAATTGCTGGGGTTGGCGTATCAACGCCGTTCGAACTTTGGAATTGGGCAGAAAAAATTCAGGCACCAGCACAAGAAATGCTTGTATGGAAGGCTTTTGATTTTAAGAAAGAGTTTTCAAGTTTCTGTGATTTTCCCGTATTTATAGAAAACGATGCAACTGCCGCCTGCGCTGCTGAACTTGTTTTTGGTCATGGTGGTGAGCTTGCGGATTTTATTTACTTTTTTATCGGTACGTTTATTGGTGGTGGCATTGTGCTGAATCATGCTGTGTTTCGTGGACGCTCAGGCAATGCAGCTGCGGTGGGAAGTATGCCTGTGGTAGACAGCAATGGCGTGGCAACGCAGCTTATTGATCATGCATCGGTGCTGGCTCTGGAGGAGAGATTAGTTGCTGCAGACCTAGATGCCACATCGTTGTATCAGTCACCGAATGATTGGAGCGATTTGGGTAAGAACCTTGACGAGTGGATCAACAATACCTCGAAACACTTGGCACTAGCCATTGCCTCCTCTTGCGCGGTGATTGATTTCACCGCCGTTATTCTTGACGGCGCTATTCCAACCGATGTGCGTGCACAACTGCTTGATGCCACAAAGCAACAATTAATAAAGCTCAATCCAAAAGGGATTAGGATGCCTGACATTTATGAAGGGCAAGTCGGTGCTGGTGCGCGTGCGATTGGAGGTGCTTGCCAGCCACTGATAGCAAGATACTTGCTTGATCAAAACGTGTTGTTTGGCGAGCCCAGATGATGCCTTTGGCCGTGTTGTAAGTCTGACATAAAAGCCCGTATATTGCGCCAAACATCACAGATAGAATATGTAAACTGAGATATTACATTTCACATAAGCCATTGATATATATGAACATACGTCCCTTTAGATATCTGTGTGCTGCCAAGCGGCCGGCTTGTTGCACTACCAAGCTCACCCTGCAAAAGTAAAGGCGTATGCCGATATGCAAGGTGATGCGGACGTCGTGGACGACAGACTGTTATGCCGCCAAACTTCATTGAAGGTGAAAACGCATGGCTTCTTCCTCACTAATTCA
>CALHOU010000180.1 GCA_938035945.1 uncultured Granulosicoccaceae bacterium | reverse complement strand
AGCAACGTTCTGAACACGTTCTTCAGAGATTTGCGAGATGTGTACAAGGCCGTCTTTGCCCGGCAGAATATTCACGAAAGCACCAAAGTCCATGATCTTCTGAACTTTACCTTCGTAGATAGTGCCCACTTCAACGTCTGCTGTGATCAGCTCAATGCGGCGGCGAGCTTCTTCACCAGCTGCACGATCACTAGATGCGATTTTGATTAAGCCATCATCACCGATGTCGATAGTTGCGCCAGTTTCTTCGGTAAGTGCGCGGATAACTGCCCCGCCCTTACCAATAACCGCTGCAATTTTTTCGGGGTCGATTTTTACTGTGATGAATCGCGGTGCGTGTTGCGATAGATCGCTACGTGCTTCAGACAATTCCTTCGCCATTTCACCAAGGATAAAGTTACGACCTTCTTTGGCTTGTTCCAGAGCGGTTTCCATGATGTCGCGCGTGATACCGGTGATTTTGATATCCATCTGCAACGCAGTAATACCTTCAGACGTTCCAGCCACTTTGAAGTCCATGTCGCCTAAGTGATCTTCATCACCAAGGATGTCACTTAGAACTGCATGACCATTGTCTTCTTTGATAAGACCCATGGCGATACCAGCAACCGGTGCTTTTAACGGTACGCCGGCATCCATAAGTGCAAGTGAAGTACCGCAAACCGATGCCATTGAACTTGAACCGTTTGACTCAGTGATTTCAGATACAACACGGATGGTGTACGGAAAATCTTCGTCGTTCGGCATAACCGCTTGAACACCACGCTTGGCCAACTTACCGTGACCAATTTCACGACGTTTTGGAGAACCAACAAAACCGGTTTCACCCACACTGTACGGAGGAAAGTTGTAGTGCAGCATGAAAGCCATGCGAGTTTCACCCGAAAGCGCATCAATGATTTGCGCATCACGCGTTGTGCCCAAGGTCGCGGTCACGATCGCTTGAGTTTCACCACGAGTAAACACAGCAGAACCGTGTGTACGTGGCAATACGCTCGTGTGGCTAGTGATCGCACGAACCGTTGAATTATCACGACCATCGATACGCGGCTCACCAGCAATAACACGGCTACGCACAATCGATTTTTCTAAAGAACCGAAAGCCTTTTTAACATCGCCTTCTGAATAACCGTCTTCGCCTTCTGCCGCTGCAATCGCTTCTACTGCTTTATCGCGCGCTGCGCCTACGGCGTTTTGACGATCCATTTTATCGGCAACCGTGTACGCCGCAGTAAGATCTGCTTTGATCACGTCTGCAACTTTAGTGGCAAGACCTTCATCAACTGGTGGTGCTTCCCACTCCCAAGCAGGTGTACCAACTTCCGTGGCCAATTGCTTGATGGCTGTTATTGCAGTTTGCATTTGATCATGACCAAACATAACCGCATCGAGCATGACTGATTCAGACAAAATGTTTGCTTCTGACTCAACCATTAATACTGCATCGTCAGTACCTGCAACAACCAGATCAAGATCTGAAGATTCGAGCTGTTCTAGCGTTGGGTTGAGAACGTAGTTGTTTTCAATGTAGGCAACGCGCGCAGCACCAATTGGGCCAGCGAATGGGATACCAGAACATGCTAAGGCGGCTGATGCACCCAACATGGCAGGAATATCAGCAGAGATTTGCGGGTCTAGTGACATGACGGTTGCAATCACTTGCACTTCGTTCATGAAACCTTTTGGGAACAACGGACGTAATGGACGATCGATTAAGCGAGAGATAAGCGTTTCACTCTCAGCTGGTCGGCCTTCACGTTTGAAAAAACCACCTGGGATTTTACCGGCAGCGTAGGTCTTTTCTTGGTAGTTGATGGTGAGTGGAAAAAAGCTTTGATGTGGATTCGCTTCTTTACGACCAACAACGGTAACCAACACAACCGTATCGCCCATGCTGGCAACAATGGCTGATGTTGCCTGACGGGCTATCTCGCCCGTTTGTAGAGTAACGGTATCGGCACCGTACTCAAAAGTTTTTGAATAAGCAGTCACTGGGATTCCTTTGCGGTTTGTTGGCGACTAGCGGCGGAGGCCGAGGCGCTTAATCAGATTTTGGTATCGAGTGGCATCTTTACGATGCAGGTAATCCAGCAATTTGCGACGTTGGTTAACCATGCGCAACAAGCCACGACGAGAATGGTGATCGTGCTTGTGGGCTTTAAAGTGATCGGTTAGGTGTGTAATTCGTGCGGACAGTAATGCAACTTGAACTTCCGGTGACCCTGTGTCCGTAGAGTCGATCTGGTGTTCTTTGACAATTTCCGCCTTGGTTTCAGCGCTGAGACAAGACATTAAATAAAAAGCTCCAACTTATGGGTTTAACTACAATTCGTGTAACCCACTATTGTAACACTTCAGCTCATTTGCAACACACGTTTTGGCGCGATTCTGCCCTGTTCTGCGAAGGCGCCCAAGCCCAGCAGCTGGTTGTCGGAGCCATAAATCCGACAGATCTCGCCAAGCACTTGATCACTGGGGTTTATTTCGCCCTCCAGCGCCTCAGCTACCACCTGTTGGCCATGGAAAAATGCCTGCTCAGCCGCAGTATCGAGCACCCTTTTAGGCAGATGATCGAGCCCTGCATCGACCGGCATCAGCAGGGAATCGGCATTTTCGTGCTGCTCGAGCTGTTCCTGCGTCCACATCGGCAAGCCTTCAAACGGGGCGACGTAGGTTCGACGCAGCTCCTGGACATGGGCACCGCACCCTAGCTTGTCGCCAATGTCGGTCACCAGAGAACGGATATAGGTGCCTTTCGAGCAGCTCACGGATAACCGAACCTTATCGCCCTCAAAGCTCAAAAGGCGAATGGAGTGGAAGGTCACAGGTCGGGGTTTGCGTTCGATCTCTACCCCTTCGCGCGCCAACTTATATAAACGCTGACCATTGACCTTGATCGCGGAGACCATCGGCGGCACTTGCATTTGATCACCCAAAAAGGAATCACAAATGGTTTTAAGTTTGGAGAGGTCTAAATCCTGTGGCACATCGAAGGTGCCGGTCACATCACCATCCGCATCACATGAATCAGTGGTCACGCCTAACTGCAATGTGGTTTCATAACCCTTGGCAGCGTCAATCAAGAAACTAGATAGCTTGGTGGCCTCGCCAAAGCAGATTGGCAACATGCCAGTGGCGAGAGGGTCGAGACTGCCGGTATGTCCAGCCTTGTTCGCATCGAACATTCTGCGCACACGTTGCAGTACTTGGTTAGAACTGCCGCCAGCAGGTTTATCGAATAATAGAATGCCGTGCAGATCGCGACCGCGTTTACGTCGGGCCATTCAAGCCTTCATCATCTGGCGTTGAATCATCTACTGCATTGTCATCACTGGTGGTATTGCTTGCCACGGCATCATCGATCAGTGCCGACATTTGTGCGCCGCGTTCAATCGAATCATCGTAGTAGAAGCGAAGCTGTGGCACGGAGCGGGTGTTTAATCGTGGAGCAAGTTTACGACGTAAAAAACCGGCGGCATTTTTTAATGCTTTTTCGGTTTCTTCCCGCTCACCGGGTTCTGCACCCATGATCGTGTAATGAATTTTTGCCGTACCAAGATCGCGCGAGACTTCAACCGATGACACCGTCACCATGGCTGAGACTCGCGGATCTTTTATTTCTGTACGAATAAGCTCTGAGAGTTCGCGTTGAATAAAATCAGCAACGCGATGACTACGCGGAAAATCGTTTGGCATTATAGGGTCCGAGCAACCTCAGTGCGCTCGAACACTTCGATGATATCGCCAGGCTGAACATCGGTGTAGTTCTTCACACCAATACCGCATTCGGTTCCCATGTGCACATCTTTCACTTCATCTTTGAAGCGGCGCAAGGATTCGAGTTCGCCTTCATAAATAACAACATCATCACGCAACACACGAATCGGCTCGTCTTTACGCACAACACCATCAATAACCATACAACCGGCGATCTGACCAAACTTGGGCGATGTAAAGACTTCTTTCACTTCGGCGTTACCGATGATGTTCTCTTTAACTTCCGGAGCGAGCATGCCGCCAGCGATAGATTTAGCTAAATCAATCAACTCATAGATGACGCTGTAGTAGCGCAAGTCGATATCCATTTCCTGAACCAGTCGACGTGCAGCACTGTCGGCGCGAACATTAAAGCCAACGAGAATTGCATTCGATGTGGCCGCCAAGTTGGCATCGGATTCAGTAATCCCACCAACACCACCGCCCACAACACGGACACTGACTTCATCGGTTGATAGGCCTTCAAGCGAACTGCGAATCGCCTCAAAACTACCTTTCACATCGGCTTTGACCAACAAATTCAGACTTGGCACACCGCTGTTATATTGCGTGAACACATCTTCAAGCTTAGTCATCTTACGACCTGCCAGACGCGCATCACGGCTCTTATCTTCACGTAGCGATGCAAGTTCACGTGCAATTTTATCGTCTGCAGCTACCAGCATTTCGTCACCGGCATTCGGTGTGGCAGAAAGACCAAGCACCTGCACGGGCGTGGAAGGTCCAGCTTCTTCGACAGAGTTACCGTCTTCGTCGAACATAGCGCGAACGCGACCGGTTACCGCACCACAAATGATAATGTCGCCGCGTTTAAGAACGCCTTGTTGCACCAGCACTGTAGCTACGGGACCACGACCTTTGTCCAAGGATGCTTCAATGACAATACCGCTTGCGCTGCCTTCAGCTACGGCGCTCAGCTCAAGTACTTCAGACTGAAGCGTCAATGCATCGAGCAACTTGTCAACACCTTCACCGGTTAATGCAGACACAGGAACAAACTGTGTATCCCCACCCCACTCTTCAGAGATAACTTCGTGTTGCGATAATTCATTACGCACACGCTCTGGGTCAGCACCCTCTTTATCCATTTTATTCACAGCCACAATCAACGGTACTTCCGATGCTTTGGCGTGTTCGATCGCTTCAATGGTTTGTGGCATAACACCATCATCGGCAGCAACAACCAGTACAACGATGTCGGTTGCTTGCGCACCACGTTGACGCATTTGCGAGAATGCGGCGTGACCCGGCGTATCCAAGAAAGTGATCACACCGTTTTCGGTTTCGGTTTGGTAGGCCCCTATGTGCTGGGTTATACCGCCAGCTTCACCGGAGGCTACCCGTGATGTTCGAATGTAATCGAGCAAAGAGGTTTTACCATGATCAACGTGACCCATAACCGTTACCACCGGTGGACGCGCTTCGGCCTCACCCGATGCCATACCGGCAATACGCTCCGCCAGTGCCGCTTCAATGTCATCAGCACTCATTGGGATGGCCTTATGGCCCATCTCTTCAACCACTAAAATAGCGGTGTCTTGATCGAGTATTTGATTGATGGTGGCCATAACTCCCATGCCCATCATGGACTTGATCACTTCGTTGGCTTTAACCGCCATTCGGTTGCCCAGTTCTGCAACAGTGATGGTTTCTGGCACTTCTACATCACGAACCACAGGTTCGGTAGGACGCTCGAACGCGTGCTTGGCTTCGAAGTTTGCAGGCAATGCACGGCGCGGCTTGCCCTTACGCCGACCCGACTTACCCTTGGCCACGTGCAATTGGTTACGACCGTAACGTGTGTCGCCACCACCCGAACTACCGCCGCCCTTGCCCTTTCGGCTTTTCTTGTCGGGACGGCCACCACCAGCACTGCGTTCGCTACCACTGGCTGCCTGTTGGGCTTCCATCGCAGCACGGCGTTGGGCCTCTTCAAGAGCGCGCTGTTGTTCGCGTAGTTCAGCTTCGCGCTTTTGTGTTTCTTCTGTTTCACGTCGACGTGTTGCAGCAACTTGTTTTTCAGCCTGGCGTTCAGCCGCTGCACGCGCCTGTTCTTCGGCTTGTGCACGTAAACGATCACTGGCCGATGGCGCGGCAGGTTCAGCAGGCGCAGCAGGCTGTTCGGCAACCGGAGCAGCAGGCTCTGCAGCGGGCGCTTCAGTTTCAGATACATCGCTCGATGCTTGGGCTGCAGCGCGTTCTACTTCGGCAGCGACTGCATCAGCCGCAGCAGATTCGGCAGCTTTCGCCGCATCCGCATTAGCATTGGCATCCGCAATTGCATCCGCATTGGCATTCGCCTCTGGTGCAGACGTTTCAGCAGTTGGCGTATCAACCGTTTCAGCGCTGGGTGCATCAGTAAGGTCTGGCGCTGGTGCTCCATCGGCATCTGTGTCCACAGGAGCCGGCGCTTCGCTTTGCGTTTCACGCTTAACAATGGTACGACGGCCGCGCACTTCAACGTTAACCTTACGTCTACCGGATGCATCGGTCTTAAGTTCGCTCACGCGCTTTCTACGTAAAGTGATCTTCTTGCCAGAGCCTGCGCTACTCGCAGACTCACCGCGCGACTCGCGCAGATGCGAGAGCAAGATCAATTTCTCTGCGTCCGAAATCATGTCTGCTTCACCAGACTTTTCCACACCCGCGTCTTTGAGCTGCACGAGCAGCTTCTCGACCGGCGTACCGACCACTTGAGCGAGTTGTTTTACTGTAACTTCGGCCATTGAATCTCTACTTTAATCCGCGCTCGCTTACTCGCTTGCCTCAGCCTCATCTTCGGCAAACCAGCTTTCACGTGCTTTCATTATCAGTACGCCGGCGAGCTCTTCGTTCATGTCTTGGACGACCATAAGGTCGTCGATGGACTGATCAGCAAGATCGTCGACTGTCTGAATACCATGGCTGGCCATATCAAGCGCCAACTCTTCATTCATGCCTTCCATTGCGATTAACTCAGCTGTTGGCGTATTGCCATCAAGCTTTTCTTCGGTTGCAATCGCTTTTGTAAGTAGTGCATCGTGCGCACGACTTCGCAGCTCATCAACAATTTCTTCTTCGAACTCATCGATATCCAACAGTTCTTGACGAGGCACATAAGCCACCTCTTCTACCGATGTAAAACCTTCTTGGACCAATATGAGCGCAACTTCTTCGTCAACATCAAGTGCATCAACAAACACCTGCACGGTGACTTTCGATTCTGCTTCACTCTTTTCATCGGCCGCCGCTTCGTCCATAACGTTGAGTTCCCACCCTGTTAATTCAGATGCAAGCCGAACGTTTTGTCCACCACGACCAATGGCCAATGAGAGCTTTTCATTCTCAACAGCGATGTCCATGGACTTTTTATCTTCATCAACAACGATGCCTTTGACTTCTGCTGGCGCCATTGCGTTTATGACAAATTGCGCAGGGTCATCGTTATGCAAAATGATATCGATACGTTCACCGGCCAATTCGTTTGAAACCGTTTGTACTCGCGAACCACGCATACCGACACAAGCGCCGACTGGATCCAGACGCGGGTCCATCGATGACACCGCAATCTTTGCACGTGCGCTTGGATCGCGCGCGGCACCATTGATGACGATAACACCTTGCCCAACTTCGGGTACTTCCAGCTTAAACAGTTCAATCAAAAATTCAGGCGCGGTGCGGGACACAAACAACTGCGGTCCACGCGGTTCGCTGCGAACTTCTGCTAAATAACCTCGCAGACGATCACCCGGGCGAACCGCTTCACGCGGAATCATGTCTTCGCGAGAAATATACGCTTCAGCATTAGCGCCAAGATCAAGGTAAACACCGCCGCGCTCTAAACGCTTAACGATACCCATGACCAGTTCACCAACTCGCCCTTTATAGGCATCAACAACACGCTCACGCTCTGCTTCTCGAACTTTTTGCACGATAACCTGTTTAGCGGTTTGTGCAGCGATTCGACCAAAGTCAACTGAATCGATTTCTTCTTCAGTGTAATCGCCAATCTGCAGTTCAGGCTCTTCTACCTGTGCCGCTGATAAGGTGATTTGTCGGAACGGAAACTCTTGCTCTTCATCATCAGCTACCACTTCCCAGCGGCGGTACGTCAGATATTCACCCGTTTCACGATCAATGGCGACACGCACTTCAATGTCTTGCCCATGACGTTTTCGGGTTGCAGATGCAAGTGCGGCTTCGAGCGCTTCGAAAATAATTTTTTCGTCTACGCCTTTCTCGTTAGAAACCGTGTCTACAACAAGCAGAATATCTTTACTCATGGTGAGTGAGCCTCATGACCGAGACGCGCTAGCGCGCTCTCCTAAAAAAATTCGTGATGTGTTCATAATCGTTCCTCACTTAAAATTACTACTGCAATTACTACTGCAATTCAATAAACACTTCGCAGCATCAATATTTCTTTGGTACAAATTTTAATATCAAATGTAGTACATCAACTAACTGGCTTTATTTACCCGAACCAGACTTCGAAATATTCGCTATTACGTATGCCTCTTCAACATCAACTACCGGCAACTCGTAATCGATGCCATCAACTTCAATCATGGCCACGTCGCCCTTAACATCGACCAGTTGGCCTTTGAAATTTCGACGGCCATCCACAGCCACGGCCATTTTGACTTTGACTGTTTCCTTTATCTGCTTCGCGAATTGATCGGCCGTGAACAAAGGTCGATCAAGCCCAGGTGAAGACACCTCAAGCTGATACGCACTCTTGATCGTGTCTTCCACATCCAATACCGCGCTGAGCTGTTTGCTCACCGCCACGCAATCCTCTACTACAACGCCATTGTCGGTGTCGATGAACACCCGTAGGGTTTGGCCGTTCTCAGCCTGCCCAAATTGCGCTCCGACAAATTCATAGCCCAAACCACTAACCACCGGTTCTATGACAGTCTCTATTGTTGGCGACACGCGTCGCATATGCGTCTATTTCCTTTAAGTTAGTCAATCTAAGTTGGCAGACTAAGTTGGCAAACTAAATTGGCCAATGACGGGCTACCGACTGCGAAAAAAACCAACAAAAAAGGGCTCCCCTGGGAGCCCTTTTTCAATAATCTGATTGTCAAAGTTTGCCCGATGTACCCAAGGCCTAACTCGTGCTCTCCTGTGCGCGTTGCTATCTCAATGAGGGAGTTCGCACAACTAGCCGCTAAGTATAACAGGCTATGGACCAAGGCGGCAACAAAGCTGCGATGATCTTAACCACTTGGGCTGCAAGTAGAATGCCGTTTACGGCGCAATGCTGGACAAATATTTGGCATTTCGCACCGCACTGGCGCATCAGCTTGCAAATACGATCAATGGTTTACCCTGCTCCACCTGATCATCCACGGCCACAGAAACACTCGCCACCGTGGCATCTGCGCTGGCCGTGAGGCTGTGCTCCATCTTCATCGCCTCCAGTGTGATAAGCACATCACCAGCATGCACAGTGGCACCAGGCTCGCAGTTGAGCGCGATAATACGCCCCGGCATGGGTGCAACAATTGCGTCGCCTGCGCCCAGAGCACCAGACAAATGATGCTCGCTGGTGGATTGAATCTGAGCTTCGCGCCGACCAACACGGCAAAATACGCTCCCCTGCCTGGACAAGGCAGTGGCCAACTTGCTTTGCCCGTTTATGTCGATAGTCGTGCCATACTCAAGTGCGCCCAATTCTTTAACCTGAAATCGCAGGGTTTTCGGCGCAGCCACGTCAACTTTATCCACAGACTCAATAGTGACTTCCCACGCCTGCTGCTGCCGATTCACTCGCAGCGTAAAATCCTGCTGCTTAAGTTTTAGCTCAACGCGTCTTTGCGCTGTCCCCCAAAGCTGCCACAGTCCGAGTTGCGAATGCACACTCTGATCTGCTGATGTCTTGTGATCATCGTCAGATTGCGCATTCGCCGTGACCACAGCTGCCAAGCAAAGCAGTTCGTCCAATTCAACGCCATCATCTTTGGCCAACGGCTGTTCACTGGATTTGAATTGCTGTTCGATCAAACCCGTATGAACATTGCCAGCTAACACATCTTTGTGCGCACACAGTAAGGCAAGAAACGCACGGTTGGTGGTGGTGCCCATCACCTTTGCGTTATCGAGCATGCGATGCAGCAATCCGAACGCGCTGACTCTATCTGGCCCATGTGCAATAAGCTTGGCTAACATCGGGTCGTAGAACGGCTGCACCTCATCACCCTCGCGCACGCCCGAATGCACCAAACCAATATCGTCTTTATCCAATTCCAATCGATGCAAGGTACCCGTTGCAGGTAAAAAACCAGCTTCCACATCTTCGGCATACAAGCGCGCCTCCACGGCGTGCCCATTAAGCATTATCTGTTCTTGCGCCACAGGCAAACGCTGCCCGGCTGCAACCGCGAGTTGCCACTCAACCAAATCAAATCCGGTTACGGCTTCCGTAACAGGGTGTTCAACTTGCAAGCGCGTGTTCATCTCCATAAACCAAAAGCCATCGGCGCGTAACGGACCGCTCGCATCGACAATGAATTCAACCGTGCCGGCGCCGACATAGTCGATGGATTTAGCTGCCCGCACGGCAGCCGTTGTCATTGCATCGCGTAGCGCTTGCGTCATCCATGGCGCGGGCGCCTCTTCAATCACCTTTTGATGCCGGCGTTGCAAAGAACAATCTCGTTCAAATAAATGCACGCAATTGCCATGTGTATCGCCGAATACCTGCACCTCTATGTGACGTGGATGTTCTATATATTTTTCGATTAATACCGCTGCATCACCGAAACTTGCCTGCGCTTCTCGCTGTGCACTTTGCAGTGACGCACCGAATTGCTCTGCCCGATCAACTCGCCGCATACCTTTTCCACCACCACCGGCTCGTGCCTTTATGAGTACGGGATAGCCGATGGTGTTCGCTTGCTGTGCAAGAAACTCAGCGTCTTGATTATCGCCGTGGTAGCCAGGTACAACCGGTACCCCTGCTTTTTCCATTAAGGCTTTGGCCGCATCCTTTAAACCCATTGATCGCATCGCCGCTGCACTAGGGCCAACGAAAATAATGCCAGCGTTGTCGCATGCATCAACTAAATCAGGGTTTTCAGATAAAAAACCGTAGCCTGGATGAATCGCATCGGCACCGCTACTCAAGGCGGCGTTGATAATCGCTTCTATATTCAAATAGCTATCGCTGGCCGACGCAGCCCCAATACAAATTGACACGTCCGCTTTTTCAACGTGCATGGCATTGGCATCGGCTTGGGAATAAACCGCAACCGTTCGAATGCCACATTTCTTAGCCGTTGCTATCACCCGCACAGCGATCTCGCCGCGATTGGCAACCAGTAGTGTGTTGATGCTGTGCAAGTTTTGCGTCATGGCCACTACATCCTGAACACGCCGAAGCGTGTGTCTTCAATGGGTGCATTTAAACTAGCCGACAAACTTAAGCCTAAAACATCCCTGGTATCACGTGGATTAATAATGCCGTCATCCCAAAGTCTTGACGAAGCATAGAGCGCTGATGATTGCTCCTCGAATTGGTCTATTAAGGGCTGCTTGAATTTAACTTCGTCCTGCTCGCTCCAGGATTCCCCGCGACGTTCAATTCCAACACGCTTAACGCTTGCTAAAACACCTGCAGCTTGTTCGCCGCCCATGACCGCTATTTTGGCATTAGGCCACATCCATAGAAAACGTGGATCGTATGCGCGACCACACATACCGTAATTACCCGCACCATAAGAGCCACCGATAATGACTGTGTGCTTAGGTACTTTCGCATTGCTAACAGCCATAACGAGCTTAGCGCCATGCTTGGCAATGCCACCGGCTTCAGCCGCCTTACCCACCATAAAGCCTGTGATGTTTTGTAAGAACACTAGCGGGATATGCCGTTGACAACACAGTTCCACGAAGTGCGCGCCTTTTTGTGCACTATCGGAAAACAACACACCGTTGTTGGCAATCACGCCGACTGGTATGCCATGAATATGCGCAAAGCCTGTAACCAGTGTTGTGCCAAAGCGAGGTTTAAATTCATTAAAATCGGATGCGTCAACAATGCGCGCTATGACGTCACGCACATCGTACGGAATGCGCGCATCTTTTGGCACAATGCCGCAAAGTTCATCGGGCGAATAAGCCGGTGGTTGCGATGTTTTATGTACAACGGTTGTCGGCTTTTGCGCATTTAAGCCAGCAACGATAGCGCGCGCCAGTTGCAATGCGTGAGAATCGTTTTCAGCCAGATGATCGGCAACACCCGATAATTGTGTGTGGGTGTCACCGCCGCCTAATTCTTCAGCCGATACTTCTTCACCCGTGGCTGCCTTAACTAAGGGCGGGCCGGCTAGAAATATCGTGCCCTGCTCGCGCACAATAATCGTTTGATCAGACATCGCTGGCACATACGCACCGCCTGCAGTACAGGAACCCATAACCACTGCAATTTGCGCAATACCCTTAGCCGACATTGAGGCTTGATTAAAAAAGATTCGACCAAAGTGATCCCGATCAGGAAACACTTCGTCTTGGTTGGGTAAGTTGGCACCGCCACTATCAACAAGATAGATGCATGGCAAAAAATTTTCTTCCGCTATCGCTTGCGCGCGTAAATGTTTTTTTACGGTTAACGGATAATACGTTCCACCTTTGACCGTAGCATCGTTGCATACGATCATGCATTCGCGCCCGTGTACTACACCGACACCTGCAATAACACCAGCGCTGGGTATTTCGTTGTCGTAGTGCCCCCAAGCTGCGAACAGACCAATTTCTAAAAATGCAGAACCTGGATCGATCAAGGCATTGATACGGTCGCGAGGCAGTAATTTTCCTCGTGCCAAATGTCGCGCCCTGGACTTCTCACCGCCACCATGCATAATTTGCGCAGATGCAATTTTTACCGCAGCAATAGTGTTTTGCAGCGCTGCCTTGTTTTCTTCGTACGCCTTGCTATGGATATCTATCGCGCTGCTGATTTTCATGGTGGGTACCGACCTTGGCCTTAAGCGGTTTCTTTAAACAATTCGCGACCAATCAACATACGTCGCACTTCACTCGTACCAGCACCAATTTCATAAAGCTTGGCATCGCGCAGTAACCTACCGGTTGGGTAGTCATTGGTATAACCGTTTCCACCTAAAGACTGTATCGCCTCTAGTGCACACCACGTGGCTTTTTCAGCTGAATACAAAATACAACCAGCAGCATCTTTGCGGGTGGTTTCACCGCGATCACAAGCTGCGGCCACTGCATACACATAAGCACGCACCGCACTGGTTGTGCTGTACATATCGGCCAGCTTGCCCTGCATTAATTGGAATTCGCCGATGGCTTGTCCAAACTGTTCGCGTTCATGCACATAAGGCATAACAACATCAAGGCATGCGGCCATAATGCCAACCGGCCCACCCGACAACACAACGCGTTCATAGTCAAGACCCGACATCAATACGTTAACGCCACGGCCTTCACCACCTAAAATATTGCTCGGCGGCACTTTACAGTCTTCAAACACTAACTCACAGGTGTTGGAACCGCGCATACCCAGTTTGTCGAGTTTAGGTGAACTGGAAAACCCAGGCATATCACGTTCAATTAGAAATGCAGTGATGCCTCGCGAGTGTGCATCCATATCCGTTTTTGCATACACAACCAAGGTGTTGGCATCGGGCCCGTTGGTGATCCACATCTTGTTGCCATTAAGAACGTAGTGATTACCCTCTTTGTCGGCGCGTAATTTCATCGACACTACATCGGAACCTGAACCCGGCTCGGACATGGCCAAGGCACCAACGTGTTCACCGCTGATTAACTTTGGCAGGTATTTCGCCTTTTGTTCGTCGGTACCATTGCGATTAATTTGATTAACACAAAGATTTGAATGCGCGCCATAGGATAGGCCGACCGATGCCGAGGCACGACTGATTTCTTCAACCGCAACGCAATGTGCCAGGTAACCCATGCCTGCGCCACCGTATTGATCTGGCGCTGTTATCCCCAACAAACCCAGCGACCCCATTTTTTGCCATAGGTCTTTAGGGAACTGATTAGTGCTGTCTATTTCGGCTGCACGAGGGGCGATTTCATCGCGTGCAAACCGAGCCACGGTTTCACGCAATGCATCGATCTCATCGCCAAGACCAAAGCTCATTCCAGAATCAAACATGGTTATTTCGCTCCGTTGCGCCAGTCGCCATTTCGAGTGCAAGCATAAGTTGACGTTTACGTTAACGTCAAGACAATAAAGTGGTGCAAGATCTATGCTGCGACAGTCAGATCTACGGGTGTGGGCGCGTCAAAGTCGCGCCAGAGCTGGATTCTGCGTATTTCCGCTGCAGCCATGGCTTCAGCCTTAACTGGCCCAAACCCCCGGATTTCATCTGGAATAGCCAGCAAACTGAGTGCAATCGGTGCGTTCAAAACATTCAGCTCTTTTACAATTCGGCTGAAGTCCTGCTCATAACGCTTTATCCATTCACGCTCTGCTTTGCGTTCACGGGTATAACCAAATGGGTCGAACGGCGTGTCACGAAGTTTTTTCCCGCGCTGCAATATACTGAACAATTTTAATACCCAAGGCCCCATCTTGCGTTTTTTGGGCCGACCATCTGGTGCGACACCGCCGAGTATGGGCGGCGCTAAGTTAAATTCGAATGCAAAGTCACCATCAAACTGCTCGCGCAATTGCTGTTTAAACGATGGCAAGCTATACAACCGCGACACTTCATACTCATCTTTATAACTCAATACCCGCGCGTAGTTATGTGCAAAGGTTTGCATCATACTGTGCGCATCACTGTCGCTAAGATTTGCACGGGCAACGCACTCTTGCATGCGTTCAACGGCATTCTCATATTTCTTGGCAAGCCTTACGCTTTGATAGTTCGTCAAGTGAGCTGCACGATGCTTTATTAGATCGCTTAAGCTCAGTGGTAAGGCATCTTGAGTCGGTACATCTTCGACCAATAGCTTTTGTATCACTTCAGGCTGCGCAGCCAATTGTCGTCCCCAGGCTAAGGCCGTTAAGTTAGCTTCAACCGCCACACCATTTAAGCCTATCGCTTGTTGCAAAGAATCTAAACTCAGCGGTAACAAGCCTTGCTGCCACGCATAACCCAACATCATCATGTTAGTACTGATTGCATCGCCGGTTAATTTCTCAGCGAGTCCTGCAAATGCATGAAAGTGATCGGTGCTACGTACTTGCTTTTGAATACTTGTCGCCACAGCGTCGGTACCAAAATCCAGATCTCGCTGCAAGACAAAGTCGGCAACCGGTGCACTAGCCGTGTTGACCAAGGCATGTGTACGTTGTTTATCAAGTAATTCTGCTGAAATTTTTGACGATGCAACAACAGAGTCGGCGGCAAACAACACATCGCAACCTGCAGGCACAATGTGCGCGCTGGTGACTTGATCGGCTGATGTCGCGATGCGCACGTGACTTAAAACTGCCCCACCCTTTTGAGCAAGCCCGGTCATATCCAGAATCATCGCGGCTTTTTCGTCGATGTGCGCAGCCATTCCAAGGATAGAGCCGATCGTTAGCACACCGGTACCACCAACACCTGTGATCAACACATTCCAACTATCGTTGCTCAATTCAGGAAGCGTTGGCTCGGGCAGTTGTTGTGACTGATCAAGCCGTTGGGCTTGGCGTTTTTTCAAGGACGCGCCCGTGATAGTCACAAACGACGGACAAAAGCCTTTAATACAAGAATAGTCTTTATTACAACTCGACTGGTTAATGCGGCGCTTACGCCCGTGCGCTGTTTCCAGTGGCTCAACCGACACACAATTTGATTGCGTTGAACAATCACCACAGCCTTCGCAAACGTCTGCATTAATAAACAAGCGTTTGTCCGGATCTTCAAGCAAACCTCTTTTCCGGCGACGGCGTTTTTCTGCTGCACAGGTTTGTACATACACAATGGCGTTACAGCCTTTTAATTCGCGTAGCTCAAGCATCACCTTATCGAGGTAGTCACGATGATATACCAGCACTCCATCGGCCACTTCGCTCGCTGGATATTGATCAGGTTCATCGGTAACCAAATAAATTGGCCACACACCTTCAGCCTTTAATTGATGTGTAATTTGTGTTGGTGTTAGGTTGCCATCAACACTTTGCCCGCCAGTCATGGCTACCGCATCGTTGTACAACACTTTATAAGTTAAGTTAACGCCTGATGCGACCGATGCACGGATAGCCAATAAACCGGAATGAAAATAAGTGCCATCGCCAATATTCACAAAGCGATGTTTATCTTCGACATAGTGCGAGATGGCCGTCCAAGGCACACCTTCTGCGCCCATGTGGGTAAAGGTCTCAGTGTCTCGGTCCATCCACAAAACCATAAAGTGGCACCCAATACCCGCCAAGGCTTTCGAGCCTTCTGGCACGCGTGTTGACGTGTTGTGTGGGCAACCTGAACAGAACCAAGGTCTGCGTTCAACCGGAGCCGTATGCAGCATTTGTTTTTGCAAAGTGTTGTTTAATGCGCCAAGGCGTGTCTGGATTTGCGCTTGCAAACTCTCATCGATACCCAGCTTCATTAAACGCTCGGCGATGGCGCGCATACACACGGCAACTGACAAGGTCGCAGCCGTTGGCAGAAAGGCGTTGCCATGCTCATCAAACTTGCCAACTATGCGGGTTCGTTGTTGCTGGTGATATAAAACGGTTTTAAGCTGCGCTTCAATGATTTCCCGGCGCTCCTCTAAAACCAAAATCTCTTCTAAACCTGCGGCAAATTCCGTGACCCCTTGCGGCTCTAACGGGTAAGGCATGCGAACCTTATATAAGTGCAATCCGATCGCTTCACAGGTTTGCTCATCCAAACCCAGTAGTCGCAGCGCTTGTCTGGCATCTTCATAGGCTTTGCCAGAACCGATGATACCCATGCGCTTGCGCGTAGATTTAATAACCCATTGATCGATACCGTTCGCTCTGGCAAACGCATGCACAGCTTTTTCTTTGACTTCGTGTAAGCGAACATCTTGATTGGCAAATGCATCTGGCCAACGTAAATTCAACCCATCTTCTGGTGCTTCGAAATCTGTTGGTATGATGATGTCACGCTCTTCGGCGCGTAATTCAACCACGGCGCTGGTTTCAACCGTGTCAGAAATGACTTTCATACCAACCCAGCAACCTGAGTACCGCGACAATGCAATACCGAGCAACCCCACTTCAACAAATTCATGCACAGACGATGGATACAACATGGGCATACGCGCAGCCATAAACCCATGATCGGATTGATGTTGTACGGTTGATGATTTAGCAGAGTGATCGTCTCCGGCAATACAAAGCACCCCTCCGTGCGCAGCGGACCCAGCCGCATTGCCATGACGAAACACATCCCCGCTACGATCAACACCCGGCCCCTTGCCGTACCAGATTCCAAGCACACCTTGCACATCGGCATCCTGATGTAGCTGAACTTGTTGTGTGCCCCAGATCGCCGTCGCCGCTAAGTCTTCGTTAACGCCGGGTTGAAATCGGATGTTATGCGGTGCGAGGTGTTCTTGCGCGCGTAGCAATTGTTGATCGTAGATACCCATCGGCGAGCCGCGGTATCCAGTAATAAACGTGGCTGTATTGAGACCAGCCTGCTTATCGCGACGCATCTGTACCATGGGCAATCGCACTAAAGCTTGCGTGCCACTCATGAACACGGCACCGCTCAAAGCGGTGTACTTGTCGTTGAGACTGTGGGAACTTCCCATGCAATGGCCTCTTGGCTATGGATATTTTTGATTAAAAGCAGCTAAGCTTACGATACCAGTTACCTAACCGAGTTGCTAATGAATATCAAGCCACTTCCAAAGCTCAATCTCGAGCTATCCCCTGTCGTTACCCCCATTTTCGACAAAGCCACTAATACGGTGACTTATATCGTCAAGGATCCAAATTCTTCCTCGTGCGCGATCATCGATAGCGTACTGGACATCGACTATGCAGCGGGCCAGATCGACTACAAAAACGCCAAGCTGGTCATCGAGCATGTGCAGCGAGAAAAGTTAAAGGTTGAGTGGATTGTGGAAACACACGTACACGCCGACCACCTATCTGCAGCCCCTTACTTGCAAGAAAAATTGGGCGGCAAATTGGGCATCAGCGATCAGATCACGACGGTCCAAGAAACCTTCGGCAAGATTTTTAATGAAGGTACTGAATTCCAACGTGACGGTTCGCAGTTTGATCAATTGTTTGGCGATGGCGATACGTATGAAATTGGTGGCCTAACAGCAACCGTTGTCTCTACGCCTGGCCATACGCCGGCATGCACAACACATGTCATTGGCGACGCCTGCTTTGTTGGCGATACTTTCTTTATGCCAGATGGCGGTACTGGGCGAGCTGATTTTCCCGGTGGTGACGCGCGCGAGCTCTACCGTTCAATGCAACGTGTTTTAACCTTGCCGGACCATGTTCGCGTGTTTGTCTGCCATGACTACGGGCCGAACGGTCGTGACTTCGCCTGGGAAACCACGATTGGTGAAGAGCGCAACGCAAACGTGCATTTACAACAATGCAAAACAGAAGATGAATACGTAGCTATGCGCGAAACGCGCGATGCAAGCTTGGCAACACCCAAGTTGATCATACCGTCATTGCAAGTGAATATGCGAGGTGGTCAGTTTCCTGAAGATGCACAAGGCAACGTGATGTTAAAAGTGCCGATCAATGCGCTGACTAAGTAAATTAAGCAAATGCCTGTTGGCGGGTCATTGCAACCCGCCAATTGGAAATCAGTCAGGCGCGATTACGCGGCACCACTTCATAACCCGGTTCTTCTGGCTCATCATCAACAATATCGGCCGGAAAACCATCGGCCAAAATCGATAAGCCAGTTGCTTCTTCCAATCGTTTAATAATATTAGGCGACCATTCACGTGGACCGAATCGCTCTTCCCCATCACGCATGATATCTATTAGCACCGGACTGATATCCAGCGGTACATTGGCACGATCGGCCACTTGCTGAAACAAACCAATGTCTTTACGCACAAGGTCAATCGTAAAGTTAATATCGCGCGAACCATTTAAGATGACTTGGCTTTCAGTTTCATGCACAAACGAATTACCTGAAGAAATCCTAATCGCTTCATAGGTTGTGGCAAGATCAAGCCCAGCACCTTTCATGGTCGTTAGTGCTTCGCAAAGGGTCAGTAGATTAGCGGTAGCCAAGTAGTTCGTCATCACTTTCAATACAGATGCGCTACCAAGATCTCCCGTGTGTAACACACGACGACCCAATACCGTCAGTACTGGTAACATGCGCTCAAATACCGCTCGCTCGCAACCGGCAAAAATAGCAATATTGCCAGTCGCTGCGCGATGGCAACCACCAGAGACTGGGCAATCCACCGCTGATGCGCCCTTGGCATGTACTAACTCACCTAATCGTAAAACTTCCGCCTCATCCGTGGTGCTCATCTCAGCCCAGATTTTCCCGTCAGACAACCCGGCGAGTAATCCATCATCGGCCTCGAGCACAGCCGCGCTAGCTGCGGGCGATGGTAAGCATGTAATCAGCAAATCGCACGACTCAGCCATGGCTTTTGGGGACTCGCCCCACTTGGCACCGTCATTTAAAAAAGGCTGCGCCGCGTCCTTGTCTAGATCGCGTACTGTCAGATCAACATTGTTCCGAATCAAACTGCCGGCAAGCTTGCCACCCACATTTCCTAATCCAATAAATCCAACCTTCATGTCTATCCTTACGCTTCTTATATAAAGGCGAGACACTAGCACCATTGCCTATCGCTGGAAAAGAGCAAGTGTCGTTTTAATGTAAGTGTGCAGGTATAGTGGTTAGTAGATAAGAATATGGACGTGGCTCAGTGAAGAAAAACATTCTAATAGTTGGCGGTTCATCAGGCCTTGGTCTTGAATTGGCGAAGTACTATGTTTCAGATGGACACACTGTGTGCGTAACCGGTAGACGCAAGCCAGCATTAAATGGTGTGCAATTCGAAAGCCTGGATATCACTGACGACAGCAGCGCAGTAAGCGATAGCATTGATAGCTTGCTAACACGCTTCACGCGGATCAACACACTTATCTACGTCGCAGGCTTTAGGCAGCGAGGGACCATAGACGAAATCGATGATGCGGCAATCGCAACTATGATCAATGTGGGCTTACAAACGCCCGCCTTACTAATCCAGAGATTAAAAAACACGCTCCCAACGCCGTTGAAGGTCATGCTTGTCACGTCAAGCTCGCAATACACGCCAAGAGAAAACGAGCCAGTTTACTGCGCGGTTAAAGCAGGTCTAGGCATGCTCGGCGCAGCCATTGTCAGAGATAAGGCAATTGGTAAAGTGTTAGTAGCTGCGCCCTCTGGAATTAATACCAATTTCTGGGCCGGCTCGAACGAAGATACAAGCACCATGCTGGATGCAAAATGGGTAAGCGACGCAATAGTTGAATTATCAAGCGGTGCGTTTAAATACAAATACGCAAAAATTCTAAGAAACCCTGCGCGTATTGAAATTCAGGAAACGCTCGATAATGATTTAAATCCTATAAACTCAATGTGAAACCAACGATAAATCGCCAACGAAGCTGACGTAAATTTAATAGATGGGCAGTGGTGTGCTATTGATACGAGTCTAACAGCGCTATAAATTCATTAATAGCAGTGTCGCGTGCTTCGCTATTGTTTATGGTCACTACATCCGGTCCTTGCAACGGCGCCATGGTTTTATTGCGCTGCAAACGTGCTTGAATTTGTTGCGTCGACTCGCGACTTCTGCGCTCCAAGCGTGCTGCAAGCACCTCCTCTGCAACGCTAATATTAACAATGGTCAGCTGCTTAAACTTCGATCTAATATCATCCACAGCGCCACGACTGCCATTTGCAACTAACAACTTCCCATTAGCGATCTCTGCATTCACGGAGGCTGGCAGAGCGTAGTGTAAATCATTCGCGTGCCACCATACGCTAAACTCACCGCTTCTCTGCATCTGATGAAATTGAACCTCGCTAACACTGTCATGCACTTCACTTGCAGGATCACATTCGCGAGTGATAATACGCCGCACGAATGCGACGCGGGGTGTTTGCGCGAAATGGGTTTGTGCCGCTTTAAGAATACTGTCTTTGCCAGCCCCGCTAGGACCGACAACAACAATCAAACGACCAATATTAAATAAGCTCATACAGCTAAAGACTAGCAGATCTTAAGCTTAAGCAGCCACTCTGTCATCTTCAACGCTGAGATGATCAAGCATTTGCTGCGTGACCAAGACAATGCCACCGGTCGACACATGAAATCGCTGCGCATCAAGTTCATGATCGTAGCCGATAGCAAGACCATCAGGCACTTGGCAGTGTCGATCGAGCACGACACGTTTTAACATGCAATGTTCACCGATCGTGCAATCAGGCAAGATGACGCACTCGTCTATTTCCGTTCGTTCGTTAGCCACCACGTTATTACAAACAACGGAATTCCTAATGCGCGCACCCGATATGATGCAACCATCGCAAATCATCGAATTAACCGCCGCACCACACCGATCTTCTGAATCAAATACAAATTTCGCCGGTGGCGCCTGGGTTGCGAATGTTCGAATCGGCCAGTTCTGATCGTATAAGTTCAATGGCGGCACAACATCGATCAATTCTAAGTTTGCTTGCCAAAACGCATCCAGCGTGCCGACATCACGCCAATAAGCGCAGGCTTGCTTCGCTTCATCGCGAAACGCATAAGACATGACCTTTCTTTTACCAATAAGCGATGGTATGACATCTTTTCCAAAGTCATCACCCGAACCTTTGCCTTCATGTCCGTTTATGAGTTCTTGGTATAAAAATTTTGCGTTAAACACATAAACACCCATCGATGACAGACACGTATCGTCTGTACCGGGAATAGTTTCAGGGTTATCGGGTTTTTCAGAAAAACGCAATACCGAACCGTCTTGGTCAACACCGAGCACGCCAAACTGCTTCGCATCCTGCTTGCTGGTTTCAATCGCGCAAATCGTCATATCAGCATCTGTTCTAACGTGCTCTTCTAACAAAGGTTGATAATCCATTTTGTAAATATGATCACCGGCTAACACCAATACATACTCAGCGCCATAGCCGCGAATAATATCCAGATTTTGATAAATGGCATCAGCGGTGCCGGCATACCAGTTGTTTTCTTTGGTGCGTTGTTGAGCTGGCAACAACTGCATCATTGGAGCACCGTCGGCGGTAGTCATACCCCATCCCTGTTGTACATGTTGGTTTAAAGAGTGGGACATGTACTGCGTTAATATGCCAACTCGGCCAATACCCGAGTTCAAGCAATTGGATAAAGCAAAATCAATGAGTCGGTATTTACCACCAAACGGCACGGCCGGTTTAGCGCGCCAATCCGTAAGCCCCTCTAAACGAGAGCCTCGTCCACCGGCTAAGACCAAAGCCACCGTTTTGCGCGGCAGATTGTGCCCATACAACGGGTTTTTCTCGCCAAAGCGATCTCTTGCCTGAATTAGTGAGGAAGAAGCCATGCGTTTTCACCTTCAATGAAGTTTGGCGGCATAACAGTCTGTCGTCCACGACGTCCGCATCACCTTGCATATCGGCATACGCCTTTACTTTTGCAGGGTGAGCTTGGTAGTGCAACAA
>CALHOU010000179.1 GCA_938035945.1 uncultured Granulosicoccaceae bacterium | reverse complement strand
ATGCAAAGCCGGCTTTTTTATAGCGGTGATTCAGGCTATGACTCGCACTTTAAAGAGATTGGTGAGCGCTATGGCCCATTCGACTTATCGATTATGGAGAACGGGCAATACAATCAAGCATGGGCCAGTGTGCACCTATTTCCAGCAGAAACGGTTCAGGCCCATCAAGATTTAAATGCAAGCATCTTACTGCCTGTGCATTGGGGCATGTTCGAGCTGGCATTGCATACTTGGTATGACCCCGTTGAAGACCTATCAAAAGTGGCCGATCGTGAGCAAGTGGCGCTGATAACACCGTTGATCGGTCAGATGGTTTTAATCGGTGCTGAACTTGATTCGACACGATGGTGGCAGAGCAGTGTTTCGTCGCAGTGATACACTCTCGCTTCTTACATATATTTTTAGCGGCTAATACAGCTTACAAATCATGAACTCCGTCGCATCAGATCAACGGATCGCGTCCAGCAAACCGATTCGATCCCCACAAACCCTCGCCGATGAACTGCCGTTAAGTGATGCTGATGCTCAGCGCATTGTGGAAAATCGGCAACGTATCAGCGACATTGTTCACCGTAAAGACAAACGCCAATTGGTTGTGATTGGCCCGTGCTCAATTCATGACCCGGTGGCAGCATTGGATTACGCCGAGAAGTTGAATCCATTGCGTGTTAAGTATGCGGATACACTCGAAATCGTCATGCGTGTGTATTTTGAAAAGCCGCGTACGATCGTGGGGTGGAAAGGCTTGATTAATGATCCGTCTATGGACGGCAGTTTTGATATCGATAAAGGCTTGTATGAAGCCAGAAAACTATTGGTTTCACTTGCACAGATGGGTTTGCCCGCTGGGTGTGAGTTCCTGGATGCCGCTACCGGTCAATTCTACGCCGACACGGTTAGTTGGGGAGCGATTGGTGCCCGCACGACTGAAAGCCAAGTACATCGAGAAATGGCGTCGGGATTATCCTGTCCAGTTGGTTTTAAAAACGGCACCAATGGTGATGTAGGGATCGCCATAGATGCTATCCAAGCGGCAGGCCATGCACATGCATTCTTAAGTCCAGATTCAGCTGGACAAATCGCGTTGTACAAAACAACCGGTAATGCCGATGCGCATTTAATTTTACGCGGTGGTAAAACGCCTAACTACGAATCAGAGCACGTGCAAGCTGCGTATGCTCGACAGCAAGACAGTGGCTTACATCAACGCCTGATTGTTGATTGCAGCCATGCCAATAGTGCGAAAGATTTTAGACGCCAATCCATTGTGCTTGATAGTGTTGCACAGCAGCTAGCGACTAATATTGATCAAATTGCAGGGGTAATGATTGAAAGCCACTTAGTTGAAGGAAATCAGAAATACCTTGGGCCGCAAGAATTGGTTTATGGGCAGAGCATAACGGATGCTTGTATAGGCTGGGTGGAAACAGAGCGGTTATTGGCGTCGTATTCTAGTCGTGTGGCGGAAGCACTGGGTTTACTCTGACAACATTAATTTTCAAATTTCAGCAAAATATTCACATGGCATTTTTACTATGAACAAGCCGATTGGCAATACAGAATTATTCGAACCCAGTTTTGAAGATATTGCTCAAGCGCATGAGCGTATTAAGCCTTATATTCATCGAACGCCAATCCTAACCTCATCGTATTTAAATGAACTCACTGGTGCTGAGTTATTTTTTAAATGCGAGAATTTCCAAAAAGTAGGCGCGTTTAAAGTTCGCGGTGCTACTAATGCCGTCTTTGGTTTAGACAACGCTCTGGCCAAGCAAGGGGTAGCTACACACTCATCGGGTAATCATGCCATGGCATTGAGCTATGCTGCCAGCATGCGCGGTATACCTTGTACAGTGGTTATGCCAAACAACGCGCCTGAGATCAAAAAAGCTGCTGTACAAGGTTATGGTGGATTCATTGTTGAGTGTTTGCCGTCATCGAATAGTCGGGAACAAGCCTTAGAGATGGTGGTTAAGCAAACGGGTGCAGAATTTGTTCCGCCCTATAACGATCTTAGAGTGATTACAGGTCAAGCCACGTGCGCCAGAGAGCTTATTGAAGATGTACCCGAGCTCGATACCATAGTCGCGCCCATCGGTGGCGGCGGTTTGACTTCAGGCACTGTACTTACTTGTAATCACTTGGCACCCGGTATCGATGTGATCTCGGCAGAGCCTGAACAGGCGGACGATGCGTATAGAAGTTTTCAATCAAACACCTTAGTAACGGATGATGCACCCGTCACCGTTGCGGATGGATTAAAAGTATCTTTAAAAGAAATCACTTGGCATTTTGTTTCCAACTACGTAACCGATGTGCAAACAGCGTCTGAAGCTGAAATCATCGCGGCGATGAAACTCACATGGCAACGAATGAAGCTGGTTATAGAAGCCAGCTGTGCCGTTCCTTTAGCCGTCATTCTGAAAAATCCCGATGTTTATCGTGGTAAACGCGTCGGCGTGATTATCACTGGTGGCAATGTTGATTTAGATACGTTACCTTGGCTCACATCTTAGTGGATAAGCAGATGCTAGATCGTGCAAGAAGCTCAACACGTTACCGACATTCGCGAATCTGTTAAAGCCATCTGTGCATCATTTGGTGAAAGCTACTGGCAAAAACTGGATAAACAGAGCGAGTATCCAACGGCGTTTGTCAAAGAGATCACCGATTCTGGTTTTCTAGGTTGTTTGATACCGAAGCGGCCGCTTTGATGGTGAATAGAGCGGCGCAATTGTTCGACGCTGGATTGCCCTGTAACGCGTTTATATCAAATTGCGCCAATATCCACGAATTTGATTTTGTCTTATATCAGTGAGCACGTACTGAGAATGCCAAGGAGTTTTTAAGTGGGTCCGTTGAACGATGTGTTAGTAGTCTCTATAGAGCAAGCCGTAGCGGCACCACTGTGTACTGCGCGCCTGAGTGATGCGGGTGCTCGGGTAATAAAAATTGAACGAGTTGAAGGCGATTTTGGTCGCAATTACGATTCTGCCGCCAAGGGTGAAAGCTCTTACTTTGCATGGCTAAACCAGGGTAAAGAATCCCTTTGTCTGGATTTTAAGCATGAAGATGATGCGCAACTGCTTTGGCGCATTCTAGACAAGGCCGATGTGCTCGTACAAAATCTTTCACCCGGTGCGCTTGCACGTTCTGGTTTTTCAACAGATGCTCTTCATGAGCGCAACAAGCAGCTTATCGTTTGTAACGTTTCAGGGTATGGAAATGATGGGGATGTGGCGAGCAAGAGGGCGTACGATTTACTGGTACAAGCTGAAAGTGGTTTGATATCTGTCTCTGGCGATGTGGGTGCGCCGGGTCGAATTGGGGTTTCGATATGCGATATTGGTGCAGGTATCACGGCCTATGCAGCCGTGCTTGAAGCGCTGATTAAACGTGGGAAAACTGGTGTAGGTGAGGATTTGTCGATATCACTATTCGATGTTGCGGCGGAATGGATGACGGTTCCCTATATCCACGCGCAATTTGGTGCAGGCGCGCCTAAGCCTGCGGGTTTACAGCATCCTTCGATAGCACCCTATGGTGCTTTTAGTTGTGCAGATGGTCGCTTGGTTTTAATTTCCATTCAAAACGAAAGAGAGTGGGAGCGATTATGTAAAAGCGCACTGAATGCGCCGCAGATTTTTGACAATGCACTCTATAAAAACAATAACGCACGTGTGGCAAACCGCCAGTCACTAGAGCATGAAATAAATGCTATCACGCAAACATTGACCTCAGCGCAATTTCAGCAGCGTTTGCAATCAGCCTCTATCGCCTTTGGTGCGATCAACTCTGCAGCAGAGCTTGCAGATCATCCTGCCTTGCGCACTCGCAGAGCAGTAACCGCTGATGGTCAGTTGATGTCTTTACCAGCCCATCCGGTCGTAAAAGACAATAGCAGTGCAAAGAAAAATGCTAAAACACCTGGCATTGGTGAACACAGTGATGCGCTACGGTCTGAATTTAGCTGATGGCTTTGTGCGCTTCTACTAAGTCGCTCATGCTATTAAACTGAAAATCAAATTCAGCCAGTTTGCCAGGATTCATGGTGGCACCAAAACCGTCCTGATCGTGGCGTCGGTATATCCAACAGTTGCTGAGTGCGTGCCGGCGAGCCGGTACATGATCGTGAAACATGCTTTCAGCTGTATGCAGTATTTCTTGTTTTTGAACACCGAGTCCCTCAAGTTTTTCCAGCATGTAGTCAAAGTTACGATCGGATGGTTTGTAGGAACCAATATCCTCAGCCGTATAAATGGCATCGAATTCCACGCCGAGTTTTTTACTACTACCGGCAAAGTTTAGATTATCGACATTCGATAATATGATGAGCTTGTAGTGTTGTTTTAAATATTGCAGCGCTGCTTGGCTATCAGGAAATGCGGGCCAGTCTTTTACAGATTCTCCGTAATCAAGACATTCTTCGTGCGACACAGACAGGTTCCATTCTTCGGCCAAACGTTTATACACAACCGATAGCAGTGTGGAGTAGCACATGGCCGGCGCCCAGCGTTGCTGACTCGATTCATGGCGTGCATGCGCTTCTAGTATTTGCGAGCGGCTGAGTGGGTCTGAGAGCTTGGAGGTGAGTGGCTCTAATCCTTTTACCATGCCAGATTCCCAGTCGATCAGCGTGCCGTAACAATCGAATGTGAGTGCTTTGAAGTCGGTAAGTTTCATGCGGATGTCGTGCTCGGTACGGTTGAAAATTATGCGCAGCGTATAACAACCAGTATAATCGGCTTAATTGGTATTGTCAGGCACTCAGATGACCAACACACTATTAACGACAGAGCAGATTGAAACCTATCAGGCCGAGGGTGCTGTCTTAATTAAGGGCTTAGTTCAACCTTGGGTTGAAACGCTATGCGACGGCATTGAACGTAACATGCGCGAGCCCGGTGAATACGCTGCAGAAAATGTCTCAGGCAAAGAAACCGGTCGGTTCTTTGATGACTACTGCAATTGGGCACGTATACCAGAATTTGAGCAAGTCATTAGGCAATCGAAGCTAGCTGCCGCCGCTGCAGAGCTTATGCAATCGGATACGGTGCAATTGTTTCACGAGCATGTATTGGTCAAAGAGCCCGGCACCAGCAAAGCCACGCCCTGGCATCAAGACGCGCCTTATTACTTCGTTGACGGTCAGCAAAACGTAAGCTTCTGGTGTCCGGTAGATCCCGTAGGTAACGCAACGCTGCGCTGCGTTGCTGAGTCCCATTTGTGGGAAAAGCCGGTGTTGCCGGTTAAATGGTTAGCCGAAGATAATTTCTATCCTGACGACGATCAGTATCAACCGGTACCTGACCCGGATGCGCAAGGATTGAATGTAAGAGAGTGGCAGATGCAACCAGGTGATGTGGTCGCATTTCATTTCAATACGCTACATGGTGCACGCGGCAATGTTTCAAATTCGCGTCGACGTGCTTTCTCGGTCAGGTTTGTAGGTGACGATGCGCGTTATGTTACTCGCCCTGGCAAAACGTCACCGCCATTTCCGGGGCACGCCATGAGCGATGGAGAACGATTGCGTGAGGATTGGTTTCCACTCGTGTACCCTTAAATTAACGCTCAGGGTACGTACTCATCGCGCCATTTGAGCATCACGTTAAATGAAATGGATATGCGCAGTTCGTCGCTTATATTTGGATGAACAAAGTGATGCAGGAAGGAGGGCCACAGTAGAAGCATGCCAGCCTCAGGCATAACACGGTGTTCAGGGTCGACTTGCGCATCGCCTTTTATCGCCAGCATATTGGCTTGGCTGCGAGGATCATAGAATGAGATCGCGCCTGGGTTAGTATCCCCTCTGATCGTTTTATCATAATTCTTGGGCATAGCAACATAGTAGGTGCCACTTAAATAGCTGTGCGGATGGTTGTGTAGATTATGATAGTCGCCCCGGCGATTGATGTTGGGCCAAGCTTGCAGGCCCCAATCAACGTTGTAATTTAAACCGGAGTGTTTAAGGTAGTCCACCACCGATTTGTTAATACACGCTGTAAGCCATTCCACGACTGGGTGATCAATGGCGAGAAAGTCTTGAGATAAGTAGTTACTGGTAATATCGGAGCCAGTTCGAGCGTCACCTGTGTTTAGTTGATGTTGCGCCTCTTGTTCGAGAATAATCTCTTGCAATGTGGCATTTGCAGCCGTTGCGCTGGGCATAGTTTTTTGTAGTAGGTTGGTGGGCCACAAAGACTTAACGCCGTCATGCAGTTGGCTTGATTCATTCATTTTCTATTCCCGATAATGTTCGCAATACGATTCTAAGCTCAATGTTTCCGTCTTGTGTGCGACGGAAATTGAGTCGCATATACGACTCACGCTATAGGCATCTATCTGCGATACTAATCGAAAGAACAGCAGCAGACAAAATTTCACCTGTGAACACGCAATCCAGTACACACAATACGCTGCTCATCGCTGTTCCAACAATTATTTTGTCGATTTTTCTATTCGATGTGCAGGGTGTTTTTATCAAGCACATGGGTAAGCAGTATCCGGTAGAGCAAATCACACTATTTCGAAATTTTTTCGGCCTGTTCCCTCACATACTTGTGTGGTTTTTCAGTACGGTGCCTGCAGGTACAAAACGCAGCTGGAAACTGGTGCGCTGGAAATTGGGTTTTGGCCGTGGGCTCATGCTGATTGGGGCTCAGATGTGTTTCTATTACGCTATCTTAAACATGCAGCTTGCAACTGCCACCACGCTCGCATTCAGTGGCCCCTTGTTTCTAACCTTGCTCTCTATACCATTGCTTGGACATACCGTAGGCCTGTGGCGTTGGTCTGCTGTATTGGTAGGCTTTTTTGGTGTGGTCATGGTAATGCAGCCGGGTGCGGATGCGTTTCGATCGGTGGCCCTTTTGCCGATAGGCGCCGCGTTTTTCTACGCCAGTGCCAGTTTGACATCGCGCTATTTTGACAGTGATGTGTCCACCGCATTAATTAACATCTACTCAACGCTTTCAGCATTAATAGCGGCCTTACTGATAACCGTTGTTTCTGGGCATTGGATACCTATGCACAATGCCACAGATTGGCTTTGGTTTATTGCAATGGGTTCTGTTGGAGGCGTTGCGGTACTATTATTGATAACCGCTTACAGAATGGCCGAGCCAAGCTTGTTATCACCGTTTGAATATTTTGGTATTCCGTTTTCGTTTTTTCTCGGCTGGTATTTCTTTGCAGAAGCCCCGTTTGATTCGTTATTCCCGGGTGTGTTGTTAATTGTTGGTGGTGGTCTATTGGTCATTTGGCGGGAGCGGGTTCAGCGCAACAAGGTAAAAAGAGAGCTTTAATCATGGAAACTGTTGCTATCTTCGTGGATGTTCAAAATGTGTATTACACTTGCAGACAAACCTATAACAAAAACTTTGATTACAACAAGTTCTGGTCGGCGGTCACCAAAGATCGTAGGGTTGTGAGTGCATTTGCTTACGCAATAGATCGTGGTGATAGAAAGCAGCAAGAATTCCAGAATATATTGCGAGCCATCGGCTTCGAGGTAAAACTAAAACCGTATATACAACGTCATGATGGTTCCGCTAAAGGCGATTGGGATGTTGGTATAACAATCGATGTGCTCGATTATTGCGCCGAAGCTGATGTTATTGTGCTGGTCTCTGGGGATGGGGACTTTGCCTTGCTGGTTGATAGAGTTCGAAAAAACAATGAAAAACGGGTTGAAGTGTATGGTGTGAAAAAGCTAAGTGCGAATACGTTGATTGACGCTGCAACAGAATTTGTTCCTATTAACGATGCATTGTTATTGTAAATTAATTTTAATACCTTTTTTATAGCTTAGTAGACAGATTCTTCATTGTCGTAGGACGACAACCACAGCTCTCGTAGCATATCGCCTTGGCCTGTGAACTTTTCATCTAACTTGGTGCACGCATAAATTCTATCTGTACGAAAATGTCTGAGTCCGTTTCTTAATTCGCACCATCCTGCCAACCAGATGCACGTTGATCTGTACGATAAGGCGATCGGTCTTACAGTGCGTTGCGTTTCCACCTCTTTTTCGTCGCGATAGGTGATGTCCAACTTGTGCTCGGTGCGTATGGTTTCTCTGAGTAATGAAATCGAAATGCAACCGCGCTCAGGATCATCGTTTCGTGCGCCCCATGGCGTGACTTGCAACCAATCCGCAGGTCCATGCAATACATCGACCTTTGCAAAAATGCGTTCGGCGGCTTTTTGCAACATGCTATCGCCAGTACGCGATAACAATAATAGTCCAACCCGCAACGCTTCGATTTCTTCTTGATCGAAATTTAGAGGTGGCAGGTCGTATCCTTTACGCAGCATATAGCCAAGACCTGCCTCTCCATCTATGGGTGTTTGCATTTCTTGCAGGGACGCTATATCGCGATACACAGTGCGTACCGACACATTTAATTTTTGTGCTAGATCATCGGCTGTAACAGGGCGAGATGCAGCGCGAAGTATTTGTATGATTTCAAATAAGCGGGTTGAGCGAGGCATCGGTGTGCTCCTTAAACACTACTGACATCCTAACGCACTCTACTGACAGGATGTGTCAGTAGTGTTTGCGAGAATGTAGTCGTTGGAGGAAAGCTTATGTCTTATTATGACCACGCAACCAGTATGGTTTTAAAGTTAGGTCGATGGGGTGAAGCGCCCACGCCGTCTAACTACGAGAAAGAATTGCTTGCCTGTGCCGAACGGGATAGATCGAAACCGGTAATAAACCAGTCATTTCTTCAAGCTTGCCATTCAACTTTGGTATCTTTGGCTATTTTCAAAAGAGCTAATCGCGGCAGCGGGCGAGGGCGATAGCGCTTGCTAGTGAAAATTCGACACAATTTCCTGATCAGTCGAATCTTCTAGCAAGGGATGCACGCGTGCACGACGTGAATAATATCAGTTTGTAGGTAAACTATATTAGAGTATTGGCGTACGGGCGCCATTGGTCTAAGCGCTCAAGCCAATCTGCCTAACAGGGTTAGCGAAAAGTTCTGCAAGCATTGGGTGATGTTCCAAGATGGATGCGCATTCACCGATTCTATCTGGGTACAACTGTCCGTCTTCCCATACGGCAACCCCGTCTAAGTACACAGTTGGGTCAACAATATTCCACGTAATCTCACCTGGCGCGTATTCACCGCAGGTATGAAAATGCAGCAAGCGTGGGTTACCAAACGCTGACCCCGACCATCTTAATAAATCCGATTCAGCACAACTTTCAAAACGGCAGCCTGGGTGAATACCCGCATGCCAAGAATCCACATACCAAGGTTCGATGGAAAACTGCGCGCTGACTTTACGATAGTGATCTTCTACGCGTTTTACATCTTCTTCAGCGCCCTCAAAGCGCGCAATTTTATGACCTTCAACAATGGCAA
The DNA here is from genome assembly GCA_938035945.1 of uncultured Granulosicoccaceae bacterium. Taxonomy (GTDB): domain Bacteria; phylum Pseudomonadota; class Gammaproteobacteria; order Granulosicoccales; family Granulosicoccaceae; genus Granulosicoccus. The sequence continues at coordinate 17,551 of CALHOU010000179.1, read as the reverse complement.
CAACATCATGTGGCATAGCTAAAGAATAAGGTTCATAGTGGCGAGAGCCTGTGCCAACTAAAAAGCGACTCAGGACAACGCGGCCATTAAATCCGCTAGCGGAGATTGGACGAGGCACGAGCAAGGGAAAGCGCTTTAAGCCAACTTCGATTTTTTCTTCACCATTGTCGAGTTGTGTTCCCTCATAGTCGGTCCCGCGCGGGCAGGTCACTCGAATATGCTCCGCTTTTTCAAATGCCGAGTCGATGGCTGTTTTTATTTCACTCATGCCATGATGGCATGCAGTGCCGAACTTTGAATTAAGGGATTCCCCATTGAGGGTGTAACACATAGTCGATGAGGGCATGTTGGGGTTGCTGGCAAAACGTATCTGATCGCCCACGCGGGAAAAGAAAATGACATGATCAAAACCTGTGAGTGAATTGACGAGTGCGTTCTTGTCATCATCAGTGTTTACTGTTGCATTCGATTGTGTTTCATAGATAAGCATACCCAAGGCTCGACCTGCTTTGGCCACAAGCTTTGGTGCTTTCTCATCATAAAACGTGTTTTCTTCACCTTCGCTCACAATGAGTATGCGTTCTCCTGCCATGGCGCCTACGCAATTGCGTAACAGACTCATTGCGCCATCCAGGTCGGTGGGTTCTTTTGATGTAGTCATAGCATTTATCGCATCACGCTTACAGGCTTGATCAATTTTTATTGCTTTCATCGCTGGCATAGTAGCCAACGGTGTCACCAGTTGTAGACACACCTAATCCGTTCAAGAGTCGATTAACGTAGTTGAAGTATCCGACTATTTGATTTGCTTCGAGTATCTGCCCGTCATCCAACCCAGCGTTCCTAAGCGTTAAAACATCCTCTTCGATCATTTCGCCCGGAGTAAGCGTAAGCTTTTTTGCATAGTTCATTAATGCGAGTTCAGAGCCTGTGAATACCGCTTCTGGCCTATGTATGCGCAAGGCAGCTTCTATCGCATCAGCCTTCTGATCATCATTGATCAGGTGGCGTGCATTTGCCCAGTGATTTGCTAACGAGTATTCACAGTTGTTTAACATGGAGACATAGCTGGAGATGGTTTCTTGTAGCCACATTGGGATTGTGTTGGTGTCATCGTGTAATGCCGCCCGGTACAGAGCAACATGACCGCGCATGGTGTTAGGGCGGTGAGAATGCACCCGCATTACATTATCAACAGTGCCATGCGGTGTACGTGCTAGTTGCAAGGCGTCCAGTAGATCATCGTCTGCGTCAGCATCGGCGATCATGCTAATCCATGCGCTCATCGTCTGGCCTCGGTTTGAACTGACAAGAAGGTGAATTCAGGGCTTAAAATTTCTCTGAATCCGTGTATAAGTTCTGCATCAATGCTCAAGCTATCGCCAAGTTCTAAGGTGAGTTCTTGTTTGCCATAAAAGTAGATTGCTGAACCGTTTAGCACGTGGATGAAGTTCACCCCGTGTCCAACATAACTCGGTGGTTCGCAATCTTGTGGTGTTATGGTGACAATGTGCGCTTCAAAGTTTAAATCGCGTCGACGATGGGCAGCAATGTTGTAGTAGTGGTGAATATGTTCTCCTACTAAGCGCGTCGATTTAACGCCGCTGCCTTTTTTCACATGCGTAAAGTCTGTTCGTTCAGACACCATGTCTCTGAATAAACTCACCAGTGGCACGTCTAACGCTTCGCTCAATGAGGTCATGGTAGAGATTGAGGGAGACACTTGACCGCTTTCAATGCGGCTGATCATTGCTGCAGAAATTCCTGATTCTGAAGCCAACTCGCGAGCCGAAATATCGTGCGTAACGCGTAAATCTTTTAAGGCTGAGCCAATGGCTTGATCGTTGACCTCGCTTTGGTTTCCATTGCGTTTTTTATTATTCGCCGATTTCACATTAAGCCCTTTGCGTTGTTTTGCGATGGGAGAAGGCTTTGGCAAATCGCCAATCAAGATAGTCGCCGCACGTTATAGGTTTTTCGGTGGCGTGTAAGCCTGGAATGTCATTGGCGTCAATGACAGTTTCTGGATTGGGGTCGAACGCAAACACCAATGACAAACGTTCTCGACCCGATGTGTTCACAACGCGATGAGGTGTTGACTTGTATTCGCCGGCCGTCCATCGGCTTAGTAAATCTGCAACGTTGACAACCAGAGTGCCTTCGATAGGCGGTGCGTGTATCCAATCACCGTTGGCATCTTGCACCTGCAAACCGCCAGTATCGTCTTGGCACAAAACAGTTAACACACCAAAGTCTGTATGCGGTGCAACGCCAAACTGATCGTCGCCTGATTCTTCTGCTTGTGCTGGGTAGTACACAAACGATGCCCGACTCAATGGACGGTCGCAGTTCTTCAGGAAAAAATCATCTTCAAGGTTTAATCCAAGCGCAAAGCCTCGCATTAAGGTGGCTGCAACTTCGCTTGTTTGCTCAAAGTATGTATTGGCGATATCGCGTAGCTGTGGGACAAAGTTTGGCCATTGGTTAACGCCGCGTAGCGAGTGAGTATCAGGAATGGAGGAGGCATCGTAGTCCAGGCCCCAAATAAAACTCTCTTTCAAATCTGCCTTTGCATCGTCATCCATTCTAGCGCCACCGGGTTTTAGCCAGCCACGATGGGCGGATGAAATAAGTATCGATTGTTTTTGCGCATCGTTGGCGCGAAAGAAACTAAGCGCTTGAGTTCGAGCGCTGTCGATGAGCTCGTTTGGAATGCCGTGACCCTTGACGTAGATGAACCCTAGCGACTGACTGGCCGCATGCAAAGCAGATGCAATCAGGCTTGGATTGGTACCGTCGCGCAATTCGGTGATGTCGATAACCGGAATCGCATCTGCTTGCATCGGTTTTGCGGTGGCGTAGCCCATGAGTCATATCTCAAGGTGACTGGAATTGCATATAATCATTTAATTAACTGGTGGTCAACATATTCCGCTGCGAATACCTATCTGAATGTGTCGTTTAGTGTCGAGCGAGCGATGCTATCGGGCGTTGGTTCACCACTGGTCCAAGTGGAATACGCGTTAAGATCGGGTGCTTTTCACCAAAGTGAGCAATATCGATATATGAATGGGATTTTATGGGGCTTGCTGGGCGCTGTGTTAATTGGCGCGTCTGATTGCGTAGCCCGCGTTACCGCTCAACGTGTGGCCTCAAGTATCCTGTTTTTAATCATCATGGGGCTATCCCTTATCGCTTTGTCGGTTTGGTTAGTGATCACCGGTGACTGGCCTGCTTGGGAGCTTTGGGGTTGGACGGCTTCGGCAATTTCTGGCTTGCTCAATTTGGTTGCTCTGTACTTTTTGTATAAAGCTTTGGCGCGCGGCCCAGTTGCCGTTGCGTCGCCGGCCGCCTCAACGTTTACCGTCATTCTCGTATTACTGAATATCTTCTCAGGGCAACCTTGGTCTTGGTTGCAAGTGGTGGCCATGATTGTTGTGTTCACAGGCGTGGCGATGTTGGCGCGCCCTACAGCCATTGATGAAGAGGTGGGTGAACACGATGCGCAGTGGTTAAAAGTCACTGTTTACTACGGCCTGCTTGCAGCCGTGGCGGTGTCACTGCGAATGTTTTTAGCACAAGAGGCAGGCTCATCGCTTGGCCCGATGCACGCCTTGTATTTAAATCGCTTATTCGCATTGTTGGGTACGATTGTCTTAATTGGCGTCATTGTATTTGTTAAAAGACAAACTCTGGGCTGGCCAAAGGGGCGGATGATGAATTTGGTTCTGGTTCAGGCGGTTTTTGAAACTGGCGCGCTGGGTTCTTTCCTAATTGGGTCAGCTGGTGAAGGGCGTATTGGCGCGACCATCGGCTTTTCAGCGTTTGCCGCAGCCACCGCCATCTTTGCCTGGATTTGGCTCGGTGAGCGCATTGGCTGGCAGCGTGGGTGTTGGATTATCGTGGTGGGGTTGGGGGTTATGCTAGCTGTTGTGGGCAATCCGAGTTAGCAACATACGGTTTGCTACAAGACACCAATAACCACAGTTGTCCCGAGCTGTGTATGGCTGGTCCAGCAGTGTTTTCCACCACCATTATGGCTGGTTCATTACCGTTGTTTTTTTCCAAGCACTGGAACGGCGACTAAGCTTAGTGTCGCGCCAGCGATGCTTTCGGGCGATGGACGAGGCGTCAGTTTCACAGAGGCATTCGATTTTTTCACGCAGCAGCTTTCGTGCCCTAATCCACAGAATTGGGCATGATTTACATGACACATGTTTCCTAGTGTATCCATCCCATCGTAATAACACTTTTGGGTATCTTTCTTGCGCAATTTTTCGAGCATCTCTGCAGATTTTGCGCGCTCCACAGAATTTGCTCAGACGCTGTTGGCATTCAAGCCAGCCATTTAATTGCGTGAAAAATTGGATTTATATGAGTTATTTTTGCAAGCTAACCGGCTTCTTGCGATTGCGCCAGAGCTGGATGAAACGCTCAACTGTGTCAATTTTGACGCTCAGTATGGGGTTAATGAGTAGCACACAGGTCTACGCTGATTTAGATCTCACTGAAACACTCGACCCTGCCGTACTCATAGAAACAATCATTTCCCCGGCAGCTGCCGGCATAGAAATAAACAATGTCACTGTGTTCGGGACCACTGGCCAGATCGGTACATTCACCAATGGCTTGAGCGTTCCCGGGTTTTTATCGTACGAAGAAGGGGTCATTCTAAGCTCAGGCCAAATTTCTTCAATCGCAGGACCGAACGCTAACGATGGTACGGGCGCTGACATGCCCACATTGGCCGGTGCTGATGGCGACCTCGATTTTGATTCGCTATCTACTGCAACAGCAGGTACGTTCGACGCGGCGTACATTGAGATTACATTCACGCCCACTGAGAATATGATTAGTGGCACATTTACGTTTGCGTCTGATGAATACAACGAGTATGCACCGCCAGCTGGTGCAAACAGTGCGGGTAACGAGTACTACGACGTTATGGCATTTTTCGTCAATGGCGTTAACTACTCCATAACCGCCAGTGGCGAAAACGTGTCCATCAACACAGTAAATGAAACACTTAACGCGGCAGATTTTATAAGCAATGATCCTTCGGACGGAACCCCGACACCGGTAAATATTGAAGCAGATGGCTTTACCACGACGTTAACCTGGACCGCTCCTGTTAATCCGGGCGAACAGAATACGCTTAAATTTGGTGTTGCTGATGGCGGTGACGCCACGTTCAATTCGTGGTTGCTGGTAGATAAATATGCGTTCAGAGTTTTGCCACCGCCAGCTGAAATCGATCTTCAGTTAAGCAAAACTGACAATACTTCAGCGGTGGCTGTAGGCACAGCTCTGATTTATGAATTTACCGTTACCAATGTTGGAACTAATCCCACTGGTCGAGAGTTGACTGTTACTGATACCTTGCCCGATGGTGTGACCGTTGGTAATGGTCAAGCAATTGCGTTGTCTGAGCTGGGCGAAAACGGAGATGAATGGACATGCCAAAGTACAGCAACTGTCCCACAGCAAGTCATTTGTAGAAGCACGACTGAAATATACACTGGCAATGGAAATGCAAGTTCTACGTTTGCGTTTGCGACTGATCCAATTGATGCCGTACTTGATGGCAACACGCTGGTTAATTCAGCCACTGTTACCTCAACCGATATTGATATCAATAACAGCAACGATTCCGCGACCGACTCAACATTGGTAACCACGACGGATATCACCAGCACGGTTGTATCAATAAGTGGTTCGCCAACTATTGTAGACAACATAGATCCCTATACGGTTACCGTTAGTTTTAATGAACCCGTTGTCGGTTTTGATTTGACTGATCTTGTCGTTGCAAACGGTGTTGCTACAAATCTCGTTGACTTGGGTAATAACAGCTATACGGTTGATATCACACCTGATGCGGGTGGAGCTATCACTGTGGAGCTGCCGGCCGGCGCAGTTCAGGATTCTGCCGGTAACCCGAGTGAAGCTTCGAACGTTGAAACAACTCAATTTAATGCGAGCGCTGTTGAACTGGTTATTAGCGGTACACCAGCCTATGTGGCCAATAGCAACCCCTATGCTTTGACGATGACTTTCAGTGAGCCAGTTATTGGATTTACTGCAAGTGATATTCAAGTCACTAATGGTACGCCAACGAATCTTGTTGAAATCAGCCCTGGTGTTTACAGCGTTGACATCACACCAGATGGTTCGGGTGACATTGCCGTGTTCGTTCCCGGAGCGGCGGTCACCGATTTAGCTGGCTTGGATGCAAACCTGGAAGCGTCAGTCAGTACTATTTACAATGTATCTTCACCGGTAGTCGCCATAGAAGGCGCGCCAACTGCCGTTGCCGATACGACGCCTTATCCTGTGACTTTTGAATTTACAGAATCGGTTAGCAATTTTGACGCAGCTGATGTGATGGTTACCAATGGTGCGATCAGTAATTTTGTTGCAGTAGATGCCAATACTTACACGGCAGATATAACACCAACGGGAACTGGCGATATATTGATTGAAGTGCCCATTGGTGTTGCTCAAGATATCGCTGGTAATGGCAATCAGGCAGCGATGCCGGTAGTTACCGAATTTGATAATCAAGGGCCTATTTTGACGCTTGCTGGCCTACCTACCATTACTAACAACACTGCTGCTATTGCGTTAACGTTTGAGTTTGATGAAGACGTTGTTGGATTCGATATTTCTGATGTAGCCGTTGCCAACGGCTCGTTAAGTAATTTCGTTGCTGTTGATGGCAATACCTATACGGCAGATCTTACGCCCAGTGGGACTGGTAATGTTGATGTAGATGTATCAGTTGGCGCAGCGACTGATGCCTTGGGCAACAATAACCAATTGTCGCAAAACGCGATGATCTACGATGACCTGCCACCAGTAGTTACGATTTCTACGGTTGCGTTGGACAATATTATAAATGCTATTGAAGACGATTCTGATGTTGTTGTAAGCGGTACAGTGACTGGATTAGAGTCGGGTCAGGACGTAACAGTCAATATAGATGGTGTTGACTACGTTACAACGGCTAACGCTGATAGTTGGTCTGTTACGGTTCCCGCAGCTGTGGCACAAGCTTTTGCTGAGAACATCGATATCACTGCGAGTGCCACTGATGTAGCTGGCAATGTAAGCTTGCCTGCAGTTCTTGGCATTGTGCATGACACCACAGCACCGGCTGCGCCAGTCGTGAGCACCTTGTTGACGAATAGTCTTTCACCAACTGTTAGCGGTACAGCAACGCTCAGTGCGGGTGATGTGCTGACAGTTGAAGTCAATGGCGTAACTTTTACCGCTGGAGACTCGAACTTAACCGATAATGGCGATGGTACCTGGGACTTATCAATACCTGTATCAAGTGGATTGCTGGAAGGCGATTATAATATCAGTGCTGTGGTTACAGATGCTGCTGGAAACAGTGCTAGCGACACCAGCAATCTTGAACTAAGCATTGATACTACAGCGCCGACCACACCGCTAGTGGCAGTTGATCTGGCAACAGTTGACGATACCGGTTCTAGTTCTACTGACAACATCACAAATATTGCGACAGGAAGTTTTTCTGTACCAGCTGGAACAGCTGTTGCCGGTCAGCAAGTGGAATTATTTGCCAATGGTATAAGCGTTGGCGTAACTACCGTTGCCGGTGACGGCAGTTTTGCAATGCCAACATCTGCACTGGCGGATGGCAACTATGGCATAACCTATACCCTAACCGACGCGGCGGGAAACACCAGCGCAAGCTCGCCTACACTAAACATAACTATTGATACAGTTGTACTTGCACCAGTAGTGAACACTCCCATTGCCGTAGATAGTGTTGTTAACACCGCTGAATCAGATGCTGTGTTGGTTTCGGGAACGGCTGAGCCAAACAGCGATATTGTGGTTTCGTTCGATGATGGCGTTCTACCGCCAGTGCTTGTAAGCGTTAGCGTTGATGGCAGTGGTAATTGGACGCTGCTGGGTAATGAGGCGGACTTAAGCGTTTTGAATGATGGCGCCATTAGTATAGTAGCAACAGTAACGGATATCGCCGGTAATACCAATGCATCGGCAAGTAGTACCATAACCCTCGATACCACCGCGCCTGCTACGCCTGGGGTTGATAATTTAGTAACTAACAACGTAACCCCAACACTAACCGGCACAGCAACCACGGTCGCTGGGGATTCGATAAGTGTAACCCTGAATGGCGTAACGTATGAATCGACAGGATCTGATTTAACCGATAATGCAGATGGCACATGGACTTTAATCGTACCGGCAGGCGATGCTCTTACCCAGGCCATTTACGATGTCGCTGTAACCGTTACCGACAACAACGGCAATGTATCAAGCGATGTGTCGAGTAATGAGCTTGAGATAGATACGACTGCGCCGGAAATACCCAGTGTTAATTCACAGGTTACTAACAATACCTCACCTGTGATAACAGGTGGGGCTACAGTGGCAGTGGGTGAGGTTTTAACTGTTGAAGTCGACAATGTAGTCTATTCTGCAGGAGCAGGCGATCTAACTGATAATGGTGATGGTACGTGGGTACTAAACCTACCGGTAGTGCTTAGTGACGCAACGTATAACGTTGTTGCAAGTACCACTGATAGCGCTGGAAATATCAGCATTGATAGCACCAGTGCAGAGTTAGTCATTGATACTGTTGGTCCTGCGATTCCTGCGGTCGTCACGCAGGTTACCAGTACCGTATCTCCAGTGATTAATGGTACAGCGGTTATTGATGCCGGTGATGTATTGACCGTCGAACTCAACGGTGTGACTTATCAAGTAGGCGACGGTTCGCTGATTGATAATGGTGATGGTACTTGGGCTTTATCGATTCCGGCCGAACAAGCGTTAACCGATGGTGTTTATGATGTTGTAGCGGTGGTTACCGATGTGGCTGGTAACGCGACAACAGAGGTCAGTAGTGGTGAACTAACTATTGATACCGCAGCCCCTGCCACACCTGTTGTGGCGCCCAATCTGATAGATGCAGATGATTCAGGTGCAATCACTAACGATAATATAACCAATATTGTAACACCCACGTTTGATGTCCCGTCAGCCACCGCTACTGCAGGGCAGGTAGTGGAAGTATTTGCAAATGGTGTGAGTATCGGCACTACAACCGTTGCTGGCGACGGAAGTTTTGTGATTGTAAGCTCCGCATTGGCAGATGGAAACTATGCGATAGCTTATACGCTGACCGACACAGCTGGAAATACCAGCGCGTTATCACCGGCGCTAAACATCACCATTGATACGGTAACCAGTATACCGCTCATTTCAACACCGATTGAATTTGATGGTATTGCCAACGCCACTGAACACAATGATGTTCTAGTCACAGGCTTCGCTGAAGCGAACAGTGCGATAACCGTGACCTTATCAGACGGTGTAAACCCAGATGTATTGGTGAGTGTAAGCACTTCGGGAGACGGTAGCTGGACATTAGCCGGGAGTGAAGTCGACGTTAGTGGATTAAATGAAGGTACCATAACCGTTGACGCATCCGCTACAGACATAGCTGGAAATGTGGCAGACGCTGCACAAGTCAGTTTTGAACATATAACCACTGTTCCAACAGTTTCAATAAGTGCTGTATCTACAGATAACATAATCAACGCCACCGAAGATGATGTCGCTATAACGATTTCCGGCACCACCACTGATATTGAAGATGGTCAGGTGGTGACGGCTGTTCTAAACGGTAAAACCTATACGGCAATAGTCACTGCTAATGCTTGGAGCTTCATTTTACCGTCAGCTGATGCACAGGTTTTAGGTAGCAGTTCGTTATTGTCAGTGGATGTGAGTAGTTTGGCAGGAAATGCTGCGCTACAAGCAACTCAATCTATTATCCACGATACCGATATCCCCGAATTAGCCATTGATCCAGTGTCCACTGATAACATTATCAGCGCGCTGGAAGACGATTCCGATGTTGTTGTCTCTGGCACCAGTATTGGAATTGAAGATGGTCAAACCGTTTCGTTATCAATAAATTCACAAAGCTATAGTGCAACCGTTAACTCTGGCACTTGGTCTGTCGCCATACCGGCCATAGACGCGCAAGCATTACCGCTCAATGATTCAATTATTGTTGATGCAACCGATGTCGCTGGTAATGCAGCGGCTACTCTTATACAAGACATAGAACACGATACTAGCTTTCCATTGGTAGCGATAAACACAGCTCCAATAGCCACTGGTGCTAATGGCAGTACCTATGTTGTGAGTGGCACTTGCACAGTCGGTGATAATGATGTGAGCGTGTCCATTGCTGGTGCTGTGCCTGCGTCGCAACTTGTTCTGTGTAATACAGATGGTGAATGGGTTGCAACGTTTGATGTGTCGGGAATTGCAGACGGTACGAACGTCATAGTTATCGATGCGCAACAATCTGACGCCGCCGGAAACACTGGACTGGCAACCACAGTACAAGCAGACAAAAATACGACCGTTCCATCAATAAGTATTAATGTGGTCGCGTTGGATGACTACATAAACGACACTGAAGACAACGCCGATGTCATTATCACTGGTGCAACAACCGGTGTGGAAGATGGTCAGGTGGCCACCCTATCGCTGGCGGGTGCTAACTATACGAGTACTGTCATCTCTGGTGCCTGGTCTGTCACTATTCCCCAGGCAATAGTAAGCGCGCTGAGTGTTAATGAAACTATAACGGCAAACGTTTCGAATTTTGCTGGCACACCAGCCAATGAAGCAAGTCGCGATATTATTCACGATAGTACCGCACCGATTGCGCCAGCGGTCACGGCATTACTCACCAACCAAATTGAACCAGTAATCACCGGTACGGCAACACTTGCACCCGGGGATATCTTAGAAGTTACTGTTAACCTCCAAACTTATGTGGCTGGCGAGGGTGATCTTGTCGACAATGGCGATGGGACGTGGACTCTCACCATTCCTCCAACGGATACGCTGGCGGAAGGCATTTATGATGTAACTGTTGTTGTTACTGATATTGCAGGTAATAGCATAGCTGAAGGAACAAGCAGTGAATTAGAAGTCGATATTACTGAGCCGGCAGCAGGCGCGGTGGCGCCTAATTTATTGGCTGCCGACGACTCTGGCAGTAGCGATGTGGACAACACAACCAATGTGTTGACGGCCACATTTGATGTTCCAGCGGCAACTGCGGTAGCAGGTCATACGGTGGTTCTTTACGCCAATAACGTTGAAATAGGAACTGGAACGGTGTTGGGTGATGGCAGTTTTTCAATTGCCACGGCATTGCCAGGTGATGGTGAATACGGCATTACTTATGTTTTGACCGATATGGCGGGTAACGACAGTGCGGCATCACCGGCATTGATGGTGACGGTGGATACCACTGCAACAGCGCCAGTGATTGATACGCCTATCGAAATTGACGACGTCATCAATCTAGCTGAACACAGTGATGTATTGGTGACAGGAACAGCGGAGCCGTTGTCGAGCGTTGAGGTCAGTTTCGATGATGGTGCAAACCCGCCGGTACTGGTTAGTGTGGTTGCTGACGCTGGTGGCGTATGGACGCTGCTAGGGAGCGAAGCAGATCTGAGCACATTTGATCAAGGTGTCATCAACGTCGGCGCTGTTTCTACAGATAGCGCTGGCAACACAGCCACAGCAATCAGTACTTCAATAGTGCACGACTCTATTGCCAACGTTGCACCAACTGTTGCTGTTTTGATTTCCAATTCAACCGTACCAACACTTACTGGTACTGCAACTGTGGTGGCCGGAGATACTCTGAGTGTGCTCGTTAATGGTGTTACCTATACAGCTGGTGCAGGTGCACTGTTCGATAATGGAGATGGCACATGGCAATTGAATATACCTGCTGTGGATGCGCTAAGCGATGGCGTCTATGCAGTACAAGTTAATGTCACGGATTCTGCTGGCAATACTTCGCTAGATACAAGCAACAATGAATTGACTATAGACTCGGTAGCCCCAGAATCGCCGACAGTAGTAAGCCAACAAACCAATAACGATACGCCTACCGTATCGGGCACCGTGAATTTGGCTGCGGGTGAATTTCTCACCGTTGTTGTGGATGGTGTTACCTATACAACAGCCGACCAGCTTGTGGTGCTTGGCGATGGTACGTGGACACTTGTCATACCGGCAATTGATGCGTTAGCCGATGCTACTTATTCAGTCGATGCTGTTGTCGAGGACGCCGCCGGGAATGTTTCGGCAGATGGCAGTATCAACGAGCTTACTGTTGATACAACAGTACCGATGACGCCTACGGTAGACAATCTGTTAAGCAGCTCCGCAACCCCAACGATAACCGGTACGGTGACGTTGCTCGCTGGCGAGGAGCTCTCCGTAACAGTCAATGGCATCACTTACTCTGCTGATGCGCTTAGCTATTCTCCCACGGGTGAGTGGAGCTTGGCAATTGCACCCGGCAGCGAGCTGGCCGATGGTGATTATGAAGTAGTTGCAACGGTAACCGATGCAGCAAGCAATACCAGTGTGGATGTGACAACCCTGGAAGTGAGCATTGACACAACTGCGCCAGTGGCTCCCACGGTCACAGCGTTAACGACTAATACGACTACGCCGACTATTACTGGTACGGCCATTGTGGGAACGGGAGAAACATTAAGCGTCACAGTCGCGGGCGTTGAATATTCCTCATTAGGGCCAGATTTAACCGATAATGCAGATGGTACGTGGACTTTAGTTATTCCACCCGACAATGCGTTGTCACAAGCGGGATATGATGTTGTTGTCTCTGTAACGGATGCTGCTGGAAACTCATCCAATGATATCTCTGCCGGTGAGCTTGTGGTGGATACAACGTCGCCAGTGGTTCCTTCCATAACCAACTTGGTGACAAACGATTTAACACCGGTACTTTCGGGAACGGCGACCATTAGTGCGGGCGAAACATTTGAAGTCATGGTTAATGGCGTGACTTATGGAGTGGGTGCTGACCTTGTAGTCAATGGTAATGATTGGTCGCTCACCATTCCGTCAGGTTCTGAGCTGAGTGATGGAACTTATGATGTTGTTGCCTCAATCACTGATCAGGCCGGTAACGTTTCGCTAGACGGTAGCCTCGACGAGCTTGTGGTTGATACCGGCGTGCCGTTGATAGTGTTGTCGGCCATCGCTGGCGACAACGTCATCAACGCTACAGAGGATGATAGTGATCTACTGGTTAGTGGAACAACAACTAATGTTGAAGACGGACAAGTGGTAACGCTCACCGTTGGTGCGTTGAACTATGTAGCTACAGTTACGGCAAATACCTGGTCTGTTTTGATGCCTGCTGCTGACGCGCAGTCATTGCCAGCATCTTCCAACGTTACGGCAACAGTAAGTGATCTTGCGGGCAACACTGCTACACCTGCATCTGTAACGCTTGTGCATGATGTTGACCTTCCGATAGTCACCATAGACGGTGTTCCACTAATAAATGCGGCCAATGAAGGTGCATACAGTGTTACCGGCACGTGTAGTGTGGGCGACGGTAATGTAACCGTCACGAGTACGCAGGGCTTACCAGCGTCGCAATCGGTTAGTTGCTCAACAACAGGCGAGTGGGTTGCAACTCTCGATATGAGCGCGGTTGCTGATGGTACGGCGGTGGCCACTATCAGTGCTGAGCAAACTGATGCAGCCGGAAACATGTCTGTTAACACATCGGTATCAGCTGACAAAGACGCAACTGTACCAACAATCAGCATCGTTAATAATGGTGCTGGGGGCGATGGTTTTTACAATGCAATAGAAAGCGCATCGGTTCAGGTTTCAGGCACCACGGTTGGTGTGGATGATCAAATTCTCGTTGATTTAGTATTCAGCGATGGTGTTAACACGGTGCTCACTTCGGCAACTGTGAGTGGTGATAGTTGGGTGGCCAACGCGGTAACGCTATCGTCGTTAAACGATGGCCCCATAAGCATCACTGCAACTGTTAGCGATGCCGCCGGAAACGCGGCCGTTCCTGCAATTGATAGCGTAGGCTTAGATGTCACATTGCCAGTGATCAGTGCTGTTGATTACGGTCCTGGTATTGACACAACACCATTACTTAGCGGTTCCACTGATTTAGCCGATGGAAGCGCAATTCTTATTACGGGTATATCGGATCAGGTTTATTGTGGCGCCATCGTCAGCGCCAATGCCTGGTCATGTGAAAGCACTATTGTATTGTCAGAAGGTGTTTCTACGATAACGGCTACTGGCACAGACGCGGCTGGAAACAGTGTCGCTGACGTGTTTACTGCAACCATCGACACCAGTATAGATACTGATGCCGATGGTATTAGCGATTTAGTCGAGGGCACTGGTGATATGGACGGCGACGGTGTCCCGAACTACTTAGATACTGATTCTGATGGTGACGGCATAGACGATATTGATGAAACCACTATTGATTCAGACGGTGATGGCATTGCCAACTATCTCGATACAGACTCTGATAATGACGGTATAGATGACATAGTTGAACTCAATGTTGATGCTGACGGAGACGGCACACCCAATTACATCGACCTTGATTCAGATAATGACGGTGTTACGGATTTGGTTGAAACGAGCAATGATTTCGATGGTGATGGTGTTGCAGATTATCTCGATCTGGATTCTGACAACGATGGCATTGCCGATGTTGTTGAGGCTGGTGGCGAACAGAGTACAACAACTGGTGTCATAGCCGACTTCTCCGATAACAACGGTGATGGATTGCACGACCCGGTCGCTTTCACGCCACTGGCTGATCCCGATACCGATTCCGATGGCAGTGTTGACAGGCTTTCACTTGATGCAGATGGCGATGGGATATTCGATGTCCTTGAAGCCGGCGGTGTCGATACCGACAGCGATGGAATAGTGGATGGTTTTGTCGATGCTAATTCTGATGGTTTGAACGACGCCTTGGTCGCCACTGCGTTGGTGGACCCCGATACCGATGGTGACAACCTGGCCGATCGCATTGATTTAGACTCTGACGGTGACGGCATAACCGATAGCGTTGAGTCAGCTGGTAGTGGTGGCTTAATCGATACTGATGCCGATGGTATACCTAATCACCTTGATCTGGATTCAGATGCAGATACGTTGCTAGATGCTGATGAAGGCGTGGTTGATATTGATGGTGATGGTATCGAAGATTACATCGATAACAATTTGCTTACTGATACTGATGGCGATGGAATCAACGATAGTATTGAAGGCTTCGGTGACCCGGATGGCGATTCAATTCCTAATTTCCAGGACACCGATTCTGATGGCGATGGCATATTAGACAGTGTGGAAGGCACTGATGATTTCGATGCTGATGGTATTCCGAATTACCTGGATACTGATTCCGATGGCGATGGTATTAGCGATCTGCTTGAATCTGCAACAGACGACGATGGTGATGGTGCAGGAAACTATCTAGACACTGATGCAGATGGTGACGGCATTCCCGATACCGTTGAAGTTGGATCAGATCCAAGTACCCCATTGGACTCCGACGCTGATGGTATTGCGGATTACCTGGACACGGATGCGGATGGCGATGGAGTGGACGATATCAGCGAAGGTGCCATTGATACCGACGGCGATGGTATTGCCAATTATCTAGATGATGACAGCGATGGCGATGGTATATCTGATCTGATTGAGTCTGGTGATGATTTCGATTCTGATGGCATTATCAATATGCTGGATCTGGATAGCGATGGTGATGGCATATTAGACAGTGTCGAGGGCGCCGGTAATGCCGATATCGATAGTGCACCGAACTTTCTTGATACGGATTCGGATAACGATGGTATTGATGATTCTGTTGAAGGCACTATCGATACTGATGGAGATGGCATCGCCAACTTTGTTGATATCGATTCTGATGGTGACACCATTCCCGATCTACAAGAATCGGTAGACGATCCAGATGGTGACTCGATCCCCAACTATCTGGATACCGATTCAGATGCTGATGGTTTGGCTGACATCATCGAAGTGGGTCCGGTGCCTGAACAACCTATCGATACCGATATGGATGGTATTGCCAACTATCTATCGACAGACTCTGATGGTGACGGCATTAACGACACCGCAGAAGGGGTAGTCGATACCGATGGGGACGGACTCAGCGATTATATTGATGCCGATAGTGATGCTGATGGCATACCCGATATTGTCGAA
The DNA here is from genome assembly GCA_938035945.1 of uncultured Granulosicoccaceae bacterium. Classification (GTDB taxonomy): domain Bacteria; phylum Pseudomonadota; class Gammaproteobacteria; order Granulosicoccales; family Granulosicoccaceae; genus Granulosicoccus. The sequence continues at coordinate 1,405 of CALHOU010000179.1, read as the reverse complement.
GGCTCTATCGATAGCGATGGCGATGGTGCGCCTAACTATGTAGATTTAGATTCGGATGCAGATGGAATCAACGATCTGGTTGAGGCAGGCCTGACACCGTCCCAGCCTAAAGATACGGATGCAGATGGTACGCCTGACTACCTGGATCTCGATAGCGATAACGATGGTATAAGCGATTTAATTGAGGGCTCGAACGACTCCGATGGCGACGGCATTCCTAATTTAAATGACGCGGACTCCGATGGCGATGGATTGCCCGATATTGATGCGGGTCCCGAAGATCTGGATGGCGACGGTATACCAAACTATCTCGATGGCGATCTCGACGGTGACGGTTTGGCCAATGCCAGTGAAAATAACATTGATACGGATGGTGATGGGATCGTTAACTATTTTGATTCCGACTCCGATGGCGATGGCATTTCTGACCTGATAGAGGGTGGGGTTGATGCCGATGGCGATGGCATTGCGAACTATGTTGATATCGATGCCGATGGCGATGGCATACCTGATCAAATTGAGGTTGGCTCGACTCCGTTGGTGCCCGTGGATACTGATGCTGACGGTATTGTTGATTTTCTCGATACTGACTCCGATTCAGATAACATTCCTGACTCCGTAGAAGGAAATGTTGATACCGATGGCGATAGCCTGCCGGATTATATTGACAATGATTCCGACAACGACGGACTGCCGGACGTGGACGAAGGCGTTGTTGATACCGACGGGGATGGTGTATCCAATTACATTGATACCGATGCTGATGGCGATGGTATAGGCGATGAACTCGAAGGCTTGGTCGACAGTGATTCTGACTCTCTACCCGATTACCTCGATTTAGATTCGGATGCCGACCTTATCCCGGATTCGGTTGAGGGGTCGATTGATTCCGATTCGGATGGTCTTGCGGATTATCAGGACTTGGATTCGGATGCCGATGGCATACCTGATATAACAGAGACAGCTGTAGACAGTGACGGCGATGGCATTGCCAACTACATTGATCTGGACAGTGACGGTGACGGAATCAACGATTTCGTAGAAGCTGGCAGCGATCCTTTAAATCCTTCTGATTTGGATGGTGACGGTACGCCAGATTACCTTGATCTTGATTCAGATGGTGATGGCATTGCAGATGCCGAAGAAGGTCAAGCCGATAGTGACGCTGATGGCATACCCGATTCACGCGATGATGACTCCAATAATGATGGCATTCTCGATATTGATGCAGGTAACGGCGACCTTGATGGAGACGGCACACCAAATTATCTGGATGATGATATTGATGGTGATGGCATAGCCAATGCCAGTGAAGGTGCGCCTAACCCCACTGATGACAGTGATGGTGACGGTATCCCGAACTATGCAGATACCGACAGTGATAACGACGGCATTCTGGATATCG
>CALHOU010000178.1 GCA_938035945.1 uncultured Granulosicoccaceae bacterium | reverse complement strand
TGCATGGTTTCGCTATGGGGATAGAGTGGGTCGGGTTCTTGACCGTCTAGATAGCGCAAAGTAGCAAACTCACTAATAAAGAATTAGGCGCTTAAGCTTACGCTAATTTAAGCGTGTTTAACGAGCTGGTCGGCTACCCATTCGTGGAAATGCACAGTTGGTGCATCCATGGCTGGTGAAAACACACCTCCTTCATAGCCTGGGGATGCACGGCCAGTTTGCATGCGTTCAACGGCAAATATATCCTCGGCAAATACATCGGTCCAGGTTTGCAGCATGGTTTCTCTGTGCGTTTGGTACTGCGCACCCAAGGCTTCATCTCCTACATAGCTTATGCGCACATGCTCAACAGTTTCATCCATGGCTGTGGGTTGTAGGTACATGATAAACAAGTGATCGGAGTGTAAACCGATTAACGTATTGGGGTATAAAACCGGATAGATCGCTAAATTCTTTTTATCGCCTGACCAACTGCCCAGCTCTGGCAAGTAAGACCCATTGATAGGCGTTTTTGAATAGTTTTCGCTACCTTGGCCGCCACCGTTTTCGAATCGCTCCAAATCAAAGTGTTCATCCAGCGGTGAGGTTTTATTCAACTCCGGGTGAACCGTTGGTAAATGATAAGACTCAAGGTAGTTTTCAACCGGCAGCTTCCAATTTGACTTTACCGTCATCGTGGTACGGCAATCGGCATTGTTTGAGGCAAATTGCAATCGATCGTTCGCGTCGCACAAATCGTTAAATTGGCGCGTGAGTGGTTCTATATAATCGTTAAATGCAACAGCATCACCGGATAGATTAATAAACACAGCATCCAACCAAACCTGTGATCGCACTTCGCGTAGTGCGCCAGATTTTCGATCAAAGTCAGGGTGTTCGTGGATACCATAGCCACCAATGTGCGGTGTGCCACGTAGCTCGCCGTTTAGCTTATAGCTCCAGCTGTGGTAAGGGCAGACCAGCATTCCTTTGGTTTGACATGGCTCTTCGGCCAAGTGCATACCTCTGTGTGAACACACGTTATGAAATACCCGCAACATGTTTTCGTTGTCACGTGTAACCACTAAAGGTATGCCCATAAAGTCGATTGGCAAAACATAATTCTTTTCGGGTAAGTCTTCGGCAAAAGCAATACAAGCCCAGCCTGTGCCCATGACACTTTTGCGATCTTCAGTAAATGCGTGTTCGTTGACATAGCGTTCGTTAGGTAAACCGGTTGCCTTGGCGACAGGTTGTTTTAAACGTTTTTGGATATCGATAAGTTTATGTTCGAACATGATAAAACCCGATTATCAGCTGCAGTTAAATGCTAGTTTGCACAGGGTAGGATTGCACTGTGAGAAGCAAGCTGCGTCACACAGTTCGACGGATTGTATCTTAAGAACGAAGTGGAGGGCCAGACAGCAAAACGCCCAAGGCAGCGTCTCTGGTAACTGGCTCGGGCGATTACTGTTCAGCGGGAGTTACGGGGCTTGACTTCCGTCGTCTCGCTGCTGTGTATGGGTGTATTTTGGACAGATTTTCGGGTCGATTCGTTGCTCGAATTCACACTTATGATTGCAAGAGCGGTGATTGGTCACACTTCTGGACCAAACTGGCGCTTCGCCGCCGGGGTCTTTAAATAATCGTTTATGCCGTTAGCCAGCGCTTGCGCCAAACGTTCTCGGTAAGCGTCATCATTGAGTCTCTCAGCTTCTTGTATGTTGCTTAAACAGCTAAGTTCAATAAGCACACCGGGTGTGAAGCTGCGCGTTAGTATGTACAAGGTATCCTCTTTAACACCGGCATTGTCAGTATCGGGATTGCTCTCGATTACCTCTTCGAACACACGGCGTTGCATTAATGACGCTAACTGCTTTGAACCCTGCGTAAATGCAAAGTCATGGTTGTGCGCGGCCGTCGCTTTTACTAAACCGTGCTGTCGTTGCTTCTCTAGGCTTTCGAGAATGTTGTGGGGAGCTGCGTAAAAGGTTTCAACTAAATTGACATCGGTTTGTGGCAAGTGATTTAAATGCAGCGATACCACCATATCGGCATTACTGCGCTTCACTTTCTGCACCCGATTTTTACGTGACATGCCGGTATCGTCATCGCGGGTTAACATAACAGAAATGCCCTTGTTTTTTGACAAGATACGCTCTGCACGTTTAGCTATATCCAGCGTTAGTGCTTTTTCTTCTAACCCGTTATGGCCGATAGAACCTGGGTCACTGCCACCGTGACCAGGGTCAAGCATGATCACAAACTTCTTCTCAGCCGTTGCCAGTACTTTATCGGGATTGTCTTGATCACCTTCGCTGAATGCACTGAATGCAAATGTTGAATTCAATTGCCAGATAGCCAGACTGCGACTTTGTGCGCTGTGGGCCGTTATTGGATTAGCGGTTTTAGCTGACGCTATAAGCTCAGGTTGCGACAGGCTAAACGCAAATTCGGCAGGCACTGGCGCAGTCTCGTTTGCAAAGCTTTTCGGTAAAGTGACCGGTGCTGCGCCTTCGTTAGCTTGGCCATGTGCCAGAAAACTTACATCATTGATTTGTTCAACTAAGGCGTTGACGTGAGCTGTGGCTTGTTGAGCGGCAAGGGAAGGCATTGCAGGTGCGGCTAAATCGTTGGGCGCAGGAGCTACAATAGAGGTGTACCCATGCTGCAAACCCAATAGCAGTGCGCCTAATATGGCGAACTCACCCATTGGCGCCTGGGTGAGTGTGGTCCTTGGCGCCTTGGCTGCCGCGTGTAGAGTTTTGAGCATGTCCATAAATCACAGTTGGTCGATTAACGAAACTGTGATGAACTACGCAAAATACATGCCCCGCTTGGCACGTTGGTGTTTTAAGACTTAAACATCTCCGCTAAAAACGGTGCCGTGCGTGATCGTTTGGAGCGCGCGATGTGCTTCGGTGTGCCGCTTGCCACCACTTTTCCACCACCAACGCCTCCCTCCGGACCCATGTCGACCAACCAATCGGCCTCGGCCATGATGTCGAGATTATGCTCAATAACAAATACCGAGTTGCCAGCTTCAACCAGTCGATGCAGCACGTGAATCAACTTTTCCACATCGGCCATGTGCAAACCAACCGTGGGCTCATCCAAAATATAGAGCGTATGGGTACTGACAACGGCGCGGCCGCTGGTATCTTTGAGTACCGGCTTGGCTTTGGCTAATTCGCTAACAAGTTTTATGCGTTGGGCTTCACCGCCGCTTAAGGTTGGGCTTTGTTGGCCCAGGGTCAAATAACCCAAACCAACATCTTGTAATAGCTTTAATGCGTGATGCAGCGATTCGTGTGCAGCAAAATACTCTACCGCATCATCGACGTTCATATTTAACACATCACCAATCGACTTTTCTTTGTACAACACCGACAGTGTTTCGCTATTAAAGCGCGCGCCGTTACACACATCGCACGGCACTTTGACATCAGGTAAGAAATTCATTTCGATGCGTTGCATTCCCTGGCCATCGCATTCTGCGCAGCGACCACCTGCCACATTGAATGAGAAACGACTTGCGTTGTAACCTCGTATACGTGCTTCAGTAGTGTCGGCAAACAGGCGACGGATAGTGTCCCAAAACCCAATATAGGTCGCAGGGCAGGAGCGCGGGGTTTTTCCAATCGGTGTTTGATCGACTTCTAATACGCGAGAAATAGTTTCCCAACCGGTGATTTTTTTACAACCTATAGGCCTGCCTAATTTTCGATTACGCTTTTGTGCATTCAATACGCGCAAGTTATCGTTAACGACACTTCTTATTAAGGTGCTTTTGCCTGAGCCGGACACGCCCGATACGCACACCAATTGATTTAGCGGCAAGTCAACGTTCACCGATTTTAAATTGTGCATGCTAGCACCGCTAATGCTCAACACATGTTCAGGTTTAGTCCTGGGCTTATAAAGCGGATGCTGCAATGGGTTGTCGAGCATTTTGCCTGTAATAGATGCTTTGTTTTTGCGCACCTGTTCAACCGTTCCAGTTGCTACCACTTCGCCGCCACGCACACCAGCGCCGGGGCCAATATCGATAACGTGGTCTGCACTGGTGATGGTCTCTTCATCGTGCTCGACAACCACAATGGTATTGCCTTTTTCGCGCAACTTAGACAAGGTTTCTAACAACATACGGTTATCGCGTGGGTGAAGTCCTATCGTGGGTTCATCGAGGATATAGCAAACCCCGCGCAAGTTAGACCCCAATTGCGCAGCTAATCGAATACGTTGTGCTTCACCACCGCTTAGGGTTGGTGCGGCGCGATCTAAAGACAAATAAGCAAGTCCCACTTCGTTTAAGAAAGCTAACCTGGAGTTAAGTTCGGTCAAGCTATCGCGCGCAATCAATGCTTCGCGCTCTTTAAGTTTAATGTTTTTAAATGCACCCATTGCCTTGTCGATGGACAGGCTTGTGTATTCGGCGATGTTACGATCATTAAAGTACACGCTGAGCGATTCCGGTTTTAACCGCTGGCCTTCGCAAGCAGGGCAGGCTTCTGGCTCATCATCGTCGTTTGCACGCCAACCTTTCTCTTCGCCACTTTGCTCCTCATCAAAACCGGGGATAAGTTCACCTGTGCCATAGCACTCGGTACACCAACCGTGTTTAGAGTTATAGGAAAACATGCGTGGGTCGAGCTCGGGGAAGCTGCTTTGGCAACTCGGGCACGCGCGTTGTGTTGAAAATAGCGTTTCGTTCTTAGCTGTACTGCCAATTTTAACAACGCCGCTGCCGTAATCCACGGCACGTTGAATAGCGTTATTTAACTGCGATTCATTTTTAACATCACAACTTACCGTGCCCAATGGTAAATCAATATTGTGCTCCTTAAACCGGTCCAGTCGTGGCCAATTGTCGGTTGCCAGTAATTCTCCATCAACGCGCAAGTGATCAAAGCCTTTATTCAGCGCCCACTTTGCAAGGTCAGTGTAATAACCCTTACGATCAACAATTAATGGCGCGAACAGCGAAACTTTTTTGCCGCGATGCTTTTTAGCCACTTGCGCCGTAATCGCTGCAACCGATTGTGCGCTAATCGGTATGCCACAATCGGGGCAGTATTGTTCGCCGAGTTTGACGAACATCAATCGCAAAAAGTGATAGATCTCAGTCATGGTAGCTACGGTGCTCTTACGTCCGCCTCGGCTCGTTCGTTGTTCAATGGCAACCGTGGGCGGTATGCCCGTAATTGCATCCACATCCGGGCGTGATGCAGGCTGTACGAACTGACGTGCATAGGCGTTCAATGATTCAAGATAGCGACGCTGGCCTTCATTAAAGACAATATCGAACGCCAAAGTGCTTTTACCACTGCCACTCATGCCAGTCACAACCGTAAACGCATCGTGCGGAATCTTTACATCGATGTTTTTTAGATTATGTTCACGTGCATGTTGCACATGAATGGCATCAAGTGCTTTGGCGCTCGTTTTTACGCGTTGCGTTTTAGGAATTTCAGCAACGCCTGTGCGCATTAATTTCTCGTTCGCATCCTGATACTCACGCAACGCTTTTGCGGTAGCGCTAGTTTTGTGCACCATGATTTTTTGCGGTGTGCCTTTGGCTATTATCTTGCCGCCCTCATCACCACCAGCGGGTCCTAAGTCAATTATCCAATCAGCGTTGTTAATGACATCAAGATTGTGCTCGATCACCACGAGTGAATGCCCGTTTTCGATGAGTTTTTCAAACGCAATAAGTAGCTTGGATATATCATGAAAATGCAAACCGGTTGTGGGTTCGTCAAACAAGAACAACAAGTGCTCTTCAGCCTTTCGTTTTTTACTTTTGGTAGAAGCTTTGCCAAGGTGTGCAGCGAGTTTAAGCCGTTGTGCTTCACCACCACTGAGCGTTGGCACGGGTTGGCCAAGTGTTAAGTATCCAAGTCCAACATCGTTCAATGGTTGTAGTGCTTGTATGACCGCTACTTCATCACGAAAAAACGACAATGCATCATCAACCGTCATGGCTAGCACATCGGCTATGGAAGCACCTTGTTTTTGATGGTCGCTGAATACATTGATTTCGAGTAGCTCTGGGCGATAGCGTGAGCCGTTGCACTCACCACAACGAATATACACATCGCTGAGGAATTGCATCTCAACGTGTTCGAATCCGTTACCCGAACACACGGGGCAGCGCATCCCGGAATTAAAACTAAATGCGCTTGCTTTGTAACCGCGTTCTTTGGCTTCTGGTACCTTTTCGAAAAGTTTTCGTATCGATTCGAAAGCACCGGTGTAACTGACTGGGTTTGAGCGTGCTGATTTCCCGATCGGGCTTTGATCGACCAATACAATGTCATCAATGAGCTTGTCGCCTACGATTGAATCAAACGGTTCTGCTAGTTCTTTAGGCGCACCTTTCATCGCGCTTAAGGCGTTGTATAGCGTATCTTGTATCAGCGTTGACTTGCCCGAGCCACTGGGGCCTGTCACGCAAATCAATTGGTTTAATGGAATGCTGATGGATACATTTTGCAGGTTATGGCCGCGAGCACCTTTTAGTTCGAGTTTGTTTTTATTCGCGCTTTTCTTTCTATCGCTGCTAAAGCTAAGTACTTGGCGGCCGGTTAAATAGTCGGCGGTTAAGGAATTTTTAGTGTTGAGCAACTTTGTTGGATTCCCATTGAAAACGATTTGACCACCGCCAGCGCCGGGGCCGGGCCCCATATCAATGATTCGATCAGCACAAAGCATGAGCTGAGGGTCGTGTTCGACCACGATAAGTGTGTTGCCTGCATCACGCAGCCGTTGCAGTATGCCAGCCACGCGATCTATATCGAGCGAATGCAAGCCGATGCTCGGCTCATCGAGCACGAACAGGGTGTTCACAAGCGAGGTGCCTAAGGCTGTGGTTAGGTTAATGCGTTGCACCTCGCCGCCGGATAAGGTGCGCGATTGTCGATCGAGGGTTAAGTAGCCTAGACCGACATCATTTAAATATTTTAAGCGCGAGCGCATTTCTTCTAAGACCAATTCGGTCGCATCGTCTGCATCTTCGCTGAGTATTTTTTGCACGTAGCTGTTGGCTTTGGACAAGGGCAGGCGCATCAGGTCGACCACGTTTAAGCCGGGTAGGGCTGATAGTTTGCGATCACTGAGCTTGCTACCTGCCGGTTTAAAGCGCTGCTTTGCATCAAGCACTTTTTTCGCGTCGTCGAGCGAGCCTACTCGCCAATTGAGAGAGTCGGGTTTTAAGCGTGCCCCTAAACACTCCGGGCACTCTTCATAACTTCGGTACTTAGATAACATTACGCGCACATGCATTTTATAGGCACGGCCCTCTAGCCACGCAAAGAAACCAGCCACGCCATACCAATGCTTGGCGCCTGATTTTCCATCGCCATCGATCACCCATTTTTTTTGCTTCTTGGTTAATTTTGCGTAAGGCACATCGAGAGGAATTTTTTGTTTCTTCGCTTCGCGCTCCATATCGCGTTGGCAAATTTTATTGGTTTCGGTTTGAAATACTTTTACGGCGCCACCAATTAAAGATTTAGATTCATCCGGAATCACCAATCGATAATCAATACCCATGATGCGACCAAAGCCACGGCAACTCTCACAAGCACCCATCGGTGAATTAAACGAAAAATGACTGGGTACGGGTTCTTTGTATTGAATTTTGCATTTTGCACATTGCAAGGCAACCGAGTATGCGCGCGGCTTTATCGCTTTTTTATTGTCATCAAGCTCATAAAGCTTTAACGAACCCTGGCCATATCGAAGTGCGGCTTCTATGGCTTCTACCAAGCGTCCTTTGTTAGCTTTTGTCGCGCGTAGCCGATCTTGTATGACTTCAATGCTTTTTTTGCTTTGCTTGTGCACACGTGTATAGCCTTGGCGTGCCAACCAACTTTCAATTTCTTCGGCGCTAAAGTTTGCCGGAATGTCGATGGTGAAAGTCACCATTAAGCGCTGCGATTCTGCGCCATCGGCGATTAAACAATCTTCAGCAATGCTTTGTGCCGAGTCGCGCTTAACGTGTTGCCCGCAAGAACCACAGTAGAGCTCGGCGGTGCGAGCAAAAAGCAATTTAATATGATCATTGAGTTCGGTCATGGTGCCGACGGTTGATCGAGAGGTGCGAACGGGGTTTGTTTGATCGATCGCAATCGCTGGTGGTATGCCGTCAATACGATCAACCTTGGGTTTATCCATGCGGTCGAGAAATTGACGGGCATACGGTGAGAAGGTTTCGACGTATCGGCGTTGGCCTTCTGCGAACACCGTATCAAATGCAAGCGTTGATTTACCCGAACCGCTAACCCCGGTGATCACAATCAGCTCACCATGTGGTAACGTCAAATCAAGCTGTTTAAGATTGTTCTGGTGGGCGTTTTTAATGACAATATTTTTGCTCATATGCCTAGCCTAACAAGACGTGTGTCATTAATGTGGGAATGAGAGAAATGGGTGCAAAACAACTCAGTGAGATCGAAGCTGAACAGTTCGCGCGCGACGGATTTCTTATTCGACGCTCGCTTATTCAACCTGAAAAAGTGTCACAACTGGTCGCGTGTATTGACGCGTCCTTGAACCCGGCACTGGCACCGGTGGAATTTGAAGCAGACGTGCATTATCCGGGTGCGCCTTCATCGCGTTGGGCAGAGGGAGGCCAAACGCCCAGGCGTTTACAGCATGCCTATGGGCGCGATACCTTGTTTAGAGAATGTGCATCGAACCCGAACATTGTGAACACATTAAATGTGCTCATGGACAGCGATGAACTGATGCTGTCGCAAAATCATCACAATTGCGTCATGACGAAGCACCCAGGCTTTAGTAGCCTAACCAGCTGGCATCAAGATATTCGCTATTGGCGCTTTGATCGACCCGAATTGGTTAGCACCTGGATTGCACTGGGCCCTGAGAATATCGACAACGGCTGTTTACTCGTGATTCCCGGTTCGCACAAACTGACCATACAACCTGGTCGATTTGATGCTGCTTTGTTTTTGCGCACTGATTTAGCAGAGAACGAAAAGTTGCTCGCAACATCGGTTGCCGTCGAGTTGGAAGCAGGTGATGTATTGTTCTTTCATTCGCGTACATTGCACGCAGCGGGGCAGAACAGTTCAGATACCGTTAAACGCTCTATCGTGTTCACATACCATACAAAAGACAACGAGCCGATCCCGCAAACACGTTCAGCGGTGTTTGAAGATATACCGGTAAGCGCAGCGGCTTCAATCTAGCCTACTGGGCTACCGATAAAGATCAGTCGCGCTGCATATTCATCAGTTCAGCCACCGCAATCGTTGCTGTGTCCATCTCCAGCGTCGGGCAGGCTTTGGCTATTTCAAGCGCTGCATCCCTATCTTCGGCTTCAATTATTGTGTAGCCCATCATCGAGTGTGCACCGGCATCATCTGATACACCGTCGCTCGAAACCACTTGCATATTCATCACCGGTTGCATCGGTACCACCGCGGCACTGCCTAAATCACCTAGCCATGCATGGTAGCGGGCCATGTGTTTTTCGCCTTCTTCTTTCGACGCAGGCTTGGAGCCGCCGTGATAGGTCAAGATGTATTGGGGCATGATCGTCCTTCTATTTTGAGTGGAAGCAGACATCGATTGCGTGCTGGTCGACATTATGCCTTAACTTGGCGCTATCATTTTCATGGCGCTGGTGGAGTGAGTGTGGCGTCAACGTGGTATAACGAGACTTTCAGACCCACTTTAACGACAGACTATGAGCTTGACCCCTGAATCTGGCGCGCCCGATTCCGAGATTAGCGCGCGCGATGCGCTGGGAATCGACAGTGATATCCGTGTGCCTTCTTACGCTGAACGTTCCGAATACGTGCCCGACATTGATGATGCCTATCGTTTTGATCGGGATGTGTCTCTATCGATCCTTGCAGGCTTTGCGCAGAATCGGCGCGTGCTGGTACAAGGCTTCCACGGCACCGGCAAATCAACCCATATAGAACAGGTTGCAGCCAGACTCAACTGGCCCTGTGTACGGGTGAACCTCGATGGGCACATTTCGCGCCTGGATTTGGTGGGTCGCGACGCCATTGTGATTAAAGACGGTAAACAAGTTACCGAATTTCAAGAGGGTATTTTGCCGTGGGCATTACAACGTCCAGTTGCGTTGATTTTTGACGAGTTCGATGCCGGTCGACCGGATGTCATGTTTGTCATTCAGCGCATATTAGAAAAGGACGGCAAATTCACTTTGCTGGATCAGAATCGTGTTATCACCCCGCACGCAGGCTTTCGTTTGTTTGCCACAGCGAACACTGTTGGCTTGGGTAACTTAAACGGTATGTATCACGGCACGCAGACCTTAAATCAGGCGCAAATCGATCGCTGGAATATTGTCGCGCGGCTTGATTATTTGGCGGCTGATAAAGAAGCCGACATTGTTCATGCGCGTGTACCGCAAATGCGCAGTCGAGCCGATGGCGAAAAATTAGTAGCCTCCATGGTTGCGATGGCCGACATGACGCGCCAAGCGTTTAGTGCCGGTGATATATCGACGGTGATGTCACCACGTACAGTGATCACCTGGGCAGAAAATCTTGGGATATTCGATGACCTGGCAAAAGCGTTTCGATTGTCTTACTTAAATAAGTGTGACGATGCCGAGCATTCAATCATTGCGGAATTTTATCAGCGGTGCATGGGTGAAGAACTACCCGAGTCGATTGCAACGGATAACGCCTAACATCCATGATGGTTGACGGCGATGTGCAAAAGAACACAGCACGCTTAAGACTGCTAGAGCGGCACGGGGCGGCAAGTTTGCGCGCGCTCTCGGGTGAAACATTGGCTGAGTATCGCGCTTCTCGCCTGCGCGTCGATGGCAAGCCTGCACCTTTCGCAGCACCTTATCTTGCCATTGATTTTAGCGAGGCGCAGCTTACACAGTGCCGTGGTGTGATGGATTCACTGAGCTTGCGCTTGCGTTACAGCGATCAAGCGCTGCATAAAAAACTCAGTCCCCCAAGTGGTTTTGCCCGTCTTGTATTTGATGTGCTGGAACAAACCCGTTGCGAATCACTCAGTCCGCTTGAACGTGCAGGTTTGCGTAAAAATCTGGATGCAGCGTTTGCTAACTGGTGTCACGTTGCACACGGAAATGGCTTTTGCGATAGTGATTTAGGCATCTTGCTTTATACGGTTATTCATATGGTACGTGCACGGCTTATCGGTACGTTTGAAGATGAAACCGCTGAAGCTTTAATTGAAGCCACGCGTGCAAACCTTGGCCCAATTTTGGGTAAGCACTTATATAAACTAAAAGCGGTAAAACAGGATCAAGCAGCGTTTGCTGTGCATGCTGCAGCTATCGCCAACGAGCTTGGCGAAATGGTGGCAGATGCTGCAGACGATGTTGATGACGATGTGAAGTTAAAGGAGCGGCACTCGGTTATTTTGCCACCGGACTGGAATGACAGTGACGTGGATTCGGAAGTTGAATCTGCCGGCGCCGGTAGTAGCTCATCGGTTGACTTAGGCCAAACTGATTTGGAAAACCTGGGTGACTATCATGTGTTTACTGATGAGTTTGACGAAACGGTTGAAGCGAATACGCTACTGCGTAATGAAAAACGCTATGAGCTGCGCAGCAGGCTGGATCAGCTCGTTAAGTCCCAAGCTGTCAGCGTTACGCGCCTTGCCAGAGAGATGCAGGCGCTGTTTGCGAGGCCTGAGCACGATGGCTGGTTGTTTGGCCAAGAAGAAGGTTTGATCGATGCGCGTCGCCTGGCGCAATTGGTTAGTAACCCCGAATACCATTCGGTGTTTGTACAAGATCGCATGCAGTTAAAAAGTAACGCGGTGGTCAGTTTCCTGATTGATAATTCCGGTTCGATGAAGCGTCAGCGTTTTGAAGCGGTGGCCGTGCTGATGGACACCTATGCCCGTGCGCTGGATTTAGCCGGCATAAAAAGCGAAGTGCTTGGGTTCACGACGGGTGATTGGAACGGTGGCAAACCGCTGCAGCAATGGCGCAAGGCCGGTCAACCCGATGCGCCTGGGCGGATGGGGGAATTGCTACACGTGGTGTATAAAACGGCTGACGATGCTTGGCGCCGTTCGCGTGGTTCAATGGCCTGCCTACTCAGCACCCAGCATTTTCGTGAAGGCGTGGACGGTGAAGCCTTGATTTGGGCGTACCAACGGCTAAAAGCGCGGGAAGAACCGAAACGTTATTTGGTGGTTATCTCCGATGGCGCGCCGCTTGACGCCGCTACCCAGAACACCAACCGAGAAGGTTTTCTCGGTGATCACTTGGCAAGTGTTGCTAAATACATCGAATCTGACCCCCAAATCCAGATGGGTGCCATCGGTATCGATCTGGATATGAGCGACACCTTTGGCAACTCTGTGTCATTAGATTTGGGCGGAACCCTCGGACAGGCCAGCTATCGGGTTTTAAACACCTTGTTTAAGGTAATATAAGCACACCGTTTAACCGCCGCAGCGCACTGTTTATACCCATGCAGGATCAATACAACTTTAAAGCCATCGAATCCCAAGTCCAGTCTGTTTGGGATGCGAACCATGCTTTTGTGGTCACCGAAGACCCAAGCATGCCCAAATACTATTGCATGTGCATGTTCCCGTACCCAAGCGGCAGCCTGCATATGGGCCATGTGCGCAACTACACCATCGGTGACGTCGTCTCTCGCTATAAGCGCATGCAAGGATTTAACGTGCTCCAGCCCATGGGTTGGGATGCGTTTGGCTTGCCGGCAGAAAACGCGGCCATTAAGAATCAAACGGCGCCTGCAAAATGGACATACGCAAACATCGAAGAGATGCGCGAGCAACTGCAAAAGCTTGGCATCGCTTACGACTGGTCACGCGAGATCGCAACCTGCAAACCTGAGTACTACCGATGGGAACAATGGTTTTTTACCAAGCTTGTTGAAAAAGGCCTGGCTTATAAAAAAATGGCCATCGTTAATTGGGATCCGGTTGAGCAAACCGTATTAGCTAACGAACAAGTCGATGCTGAAGGGCGGGGATGGCGTTCGGGCGAATTGGTTGAACGTCGTGAAATTCCGCAATGGTTTTTAAAGATCACGCAATACGCAGAAGAGCTACTGGAAGAGATCGACAACCTCGAAGGCTGGCCCGATGCTGTGCGGACCATGCAACGCAACTGGATTGGCCGCTCAGAAGGGGTTGAATTTGACTTTACGGTTGACGGCGAAGCTGACCCAATCCGTGTGTACACTACGCGCCCCGATACTGTTGCGGGTGTGACTTACATGGCGGTTGCGGCTGAGCATCCTCTAGCCACGAAAGCTGCACAAAGTAATGCAGAGGTTGCCGCATTCATCGAAGAGTGCGGTAAAACCGGCACCTCAGAGGCGGTTATGGAAAAGCTTGAAAAGCGCGGTATTCCATTAGGCGTTGAAGCAACCAACCCTGTTTCAGGTGAAAAGATTCCGGTGTTTGCTGCCAACTTTGTCTTGATGACCTATGGCACGGGTGCGGTTATGTCGGTGCCGGGTCACGACCAGCGCGACTTTGAGTTTGCCAAGAAATACAACTTGCCAATTAAACAGGTTGTTCAATCAAGCGATGCGCCTGTCGATGTTGACAGTGAGGCCTTCGTTGAAAAAGAAAACACAGTTGCCATTAACTCCGGTCAATTTGACGGGCTTGATTTCAAAGCCTGCTTTGACGCCACAGCCGATTTTCTTGTTGCTAACGCCGGTGGCGAGCGAAAAGTAAACTTCCGTATTCGTGATTGGGGTGTATCGCGTCAACGTTATTGGGGCTGCCCGATTCCAATTATTTACGATAAAGATGGCAACGTTCACACGGTACCTGAAGAAGATCTACCGGTTGTGCTGCCAGAAGATATCGAATTTGAAGGCGTGCAATCACCCATCAAAAACGACCCTGATTTTATTAACACGACGGTTCCGGGCACAGGTGAGCCAGGTACGCGCGAAACCGACACCTTCGATACTTTCTTTGAATCAAGTTGGTATTACGCACGCTATTGTTGTCCTGATGCCGATTCAATGGTCGACGAACGCGCTAACTATTGGTTGCCGGTCGATCAATACATTGGTGGGGTAGAGCACGCGGTTATGCATTTGTTGTATGCGCGTTTCTTCCACAAGCTCATGCGCGATGTTGGTCTAGTAACATCAGACGAACCGTTTACACGACTACTAACACAAGGCATGGTTATCGCTGAAACCTTTAGCCGTAAAGATGAGTCGGGTAAGCCGGTCTATCACAATGCAAAAGAGTTGGATTTAAGCTACGACGATAAAGGTCGAATTAATGGTGCAACGCTAAAAGCCGATGGCAAGCCGGTTGACGTTGGTCGTATCGAAAAAATGTCGAAGTCGAAAAACAACGGTGTTGATCCGCTGGAGATGATCGAGCAATACGGTGCCGACACCATGCGTTTGTTTTCAATGAGTGATTCACCACCGCACCAATCCCTGGAATGGAAAGAAGGTGGTGTGGAAGGTATGCACCGTTTTCTAAAACGTGTTTGGCGCGACATCAGCGCTATAGATTCCAGTTTCGGTGATCACGATATTGAACAAGACGAACTAAACGCTGATCAAAAAGCCTTACGCCGCAAAACGCACGAAACCATTGGCAAGGTCAGCGACGATATTGAACGGCGCTTCACGTTCAACACGGCTATCGCATCGATGATGGAACTGTTTAACGAGATCGCGAAATTTGAAGACAGAAGCGATGCTGGTAAGGCCGTTATTCATGAAGCCTATAGCGCATTGGTTCGATTGCTCAGCCCGTTCACGCCGCACATTACGCATGAGCTCTGGGCGCAATTGGGTTATCAAACAGCGCTCATAAATGAAGCCTGGCCAGAGGTTGACGAAGAAGCGCTTGTGCGCGATAGCTTATCGCTGGTTGTTCAAGTGAACGGTAAGCGCCGCGCAAACATTGAAGTGCCAGCCAGTGCGTCGAAAGAAGATTGCGAAGCGGCAGCATTGGCCGAAGACGCTGTACAAAAACATGTGGCCGGCAACACAGTTCGAAAAGTGATTGTGGTGCCAGGTAAGCTTGTTAATATCGTCGCCAACTAAGCTTGCGCATTTTTGTTCGGCAATGCTTATGTACTGCTTATCATTGCAACCTTAGGTTGGGGTGGTAACGCGGTCGCAGGGAAATTGGCTTCCGCCGGTTGGGAGCCTTTCACACTTACGTGCATTCGCTGGTTAGCCGTTGTTCTTGTCATTTTGCCATTTGCATGGCGCCACATGCTGGCCGACAAAGAACTGATTGCGCAGCGATGGTGGTTTTTCCTGTTCGCAGGCGGTGTGGGTATGGCCTTGTTTAACCTGCTGATGTTTCTTGCCCTCAACTACACCACGGCCATTAATGTCAGCATCGAACAGGCATCTATGCCTGTGTTTATCATTTTAGCTAACTTTATTGTATTCTCTCAGCGCGTTACCGCTTTGCAAATCGTGGGGGTTGTTTTATCGATTGTCGGTGTACTGGTAACCACCAGCAACGGCGATCCACTAGCGATATTTAATAACGGTCTGAATAAAGGTGATGCGATCATGTTGCTGGGTTGTTTTTTCTATGCCGTGTATACCTTCGTTTTGCGTTGGCGACCAAAAGTCCATTGGCTTAGCTTTATGTGTCTGATTGGGTTTGGTGCATTCTTAATGTCAGTACCATTTGCCTTGTATGAAACCCGCAACACAGGGTTCGCATCACCGGCAAGTTCTGATTGGTTGATCATGCTCTATATTGTGCTTATTCCATCCATTGTTAGTCAGCTTAGTTTTGCCAGAAGTGTTGAACTGATTGGTGGCAATAGGGCAGGCTTATTTATCAATCTTGTGCCTGTATTTGGCTCCGTGCTCGCTGTGTTGATCATCGGTGAAAAATTTCAGCTCTTCCATGCAATCGGTATGGTGTTGGTGATCGGTGGAATTATGCTTGCCGAGCGATTTGCAATAGCCGAAAACTAACTAAGTACGTTATAGTTGGCGCCATCTTACGTTTAAGGTGATGGCATTATGGCTGGAATCGACTGGACCGTACCGCGAAACAAAACGGCGGGTATTACGCTGGTTGTTTGTTTGCTACTGCTAAGTCTATCGGCGTTCAATCCGTTCGATGCTATTGAATCCTACATGTGGCAAGTTCGGGCTGTGTTGATCGTGGCAATTGCCTATTGCATTTATGTGCTGTTTACTCCCAGTGCTATCGTTATGTTGTTCCTTGGCTTTTCGGCCGGGATTCCAATACTGCTCATTTTTTCATCTTTAAGTCTATGGCTGGGTGAGGCCGGGGTAAAGAAGTCAGCCGTGACTTATTTTGCATGGGCCGCACTGGGTTATTCGTTCAAGTTTGTCTGGGCCCCGCTGATTGATAAACTACCAATCCCTGGATTAACCCCGTGGCTCGGACGTCGACGCGCTTGGTTGTTGGTGTCACAAATCGCCGTCATGTGTGCGATTTTATGGATGGCCATGACTGATCCGGCCGGTGGGATTTCAAGCCTGACTGTGATGGCATTTGCAGCTGTTGCATTAGGGTTCACATCGGCAACGCAAGATATCGTCATCGATGCCTATCGCATTGAGATGGCACCACCCGATGAGCAACCGATGATTTCGTCCACTTATATTGCGGGTTATCGCATAGCGATGATTGTTGCTGGCGCTGGTTCTTTATACTTAGCGACCCACTTTGGTTCTACAAAAGAGACGTATAACTATGATGCGTGGATGACAACCTACGGCATCATGGCGATCGCCATGTTGGTGGGTGTGATCACCACGTTTGTCATTCGCGAGCCCGAGGAGTATCGCCCCGACCAATTTCCGCATGCGGCATCTGATTACTTGCGTTTTCTTTTGGTGTTCGTGATTGCTGTGGTGGTTTTTATCGCGTCATACCTACTAACGTCGGATATTGCCAAAGAAGCAAAAGCTGCATTGAGAGAGACACTTGGCAATCGACACTTGGCCAGCGTTATTATTTCTACGGTGCGGCTGGCCTTAGGAGCTGCTATGGCCGGACTGGCTGCATTCCTTATGGTTAAAGTCGGCGTTGGCAATCGCGATATGATCGTTGATTCATATGTAGACCCGATCAGGGATTTCTTCAAGCGCTATGGTATGAGCGTAGCTTTATTGTTGCTGGCTTTGGTTGGCTTATACCGTGTATCAGACATTGTTATGGGCGCGGTTGCCAATGTGTTCTATCAGGAAATCGGCTATACCAAACCACAAATCGCCAGCGTATCTAAATTCTTTGGATTGATCATGACCATCTCCGGTGGATTAGCCGGTGGCTTTTTAGCGGTACGTTTCGGTGTTATTAAAATTTTATTTTTAGGTGCTGTTTTATCAGCCATAACCAATGTGCTGTTTATTCTGTTGTCACAGTCAGGCGTCAATATACCTATGTTGGCCCTGGTGATTGCGGCCGATAACCTATCCGCAGGGCTTGCGGGTGCCGCCTTCATTGCATTCTTGTCGAGCTTGACGAACATATCCTTCACAGCGATGCAATATGCCATATTCAGTTCAATAATGACCTTGTTTCCCAAAATACTCAGTGGATATTCCGGTGCAATGTCTGAAGCCATGGGTTACACCAATTTCTTTACCATGACCGCCTTACTCACTTTGCCGGTGTTGCTATTGATCTATATTTTAAAAGATCGCATTAACGATAAAGTGGTGATGAAAACCTAATGAGTGTCGATAAGTCTCCTGGCGAGCTCGAGTTAGATGTGTTGATTCGAGCGATGGAACCGGTTTTGTATGATGATATATATGTGTTTGCGACCGTGGATAACACACTCGACTTAAGTACGCTCAATCCCCTAATGATTTACAAAGAGGAGGAGGGAATAACGCTTATCCTCACTGAGAGTCAAGCGATTGCTGCCGGTATTGAGTATGAGTTTGCGTGTAAGAAAATCACGCTGAATATTCACTCTTCTTTAGATGCAGTTGGGTTTTTAGCACGCATAAGCACGCGTTTGGCTGCGCTGCAAATGGGTGTCAATCCCGTATCTGGTTTCTATCACGATCACCTGTTTATTCCAAAGGACAAGGCCACCGTCGCGATGCAAGAACTCAAATTAATGTCGTCTGAGCTCTCAAACTAAGCGCTATTTGACAAGCCTGCACTTTGTTGCGTTAATGGACCTTTCCATCGTTTAAGAACAAGGGCAGGCCATGAACAACTCCATGATGCAACAGTCGCTAACGATCAATTCCCTGATCGAACATGCGAACCGTTATCACGGCAGTACGGAAATTATCTCGGTTGAAACTAATCGTGATTTAACGCGCACCAATTGGTCTGGCATACATAACAATGCGCTACGGTTAAGTTCGGCATTGGAAAAACTCGGTTTGAGTAAAGGTGATCGGATTGCGACTATCGCATGGAATAACCGCAGACACTTAGAGTTGTATTTTGGTGTGGCTTGCAACGGTATGGTTTGCCACACCATTAATCCTCGTTTGTTTCCAGAACAACTCATATACATCATGAACCACGCGCAAGACAAAGCCCTGTTCATAGATGCGACCTTCGTGCCCTTAGTCGCTAAATTGCAAGACAAACTTGATAAGTTAGAACACATTGTGCTGATGGGGCCACGTGATGAGGAAGCAGTGACGGCCATCGCGGGATTAAAGTTTTACGATGAACTTTTAGACGCAGCAGTCAGCGATTTTGCCTGGGCCGCGGTGGATGAAAACACGCCGTCAAGCTTGTGCTACACCTCTGGCACGACGGGTCATCCAAAAGGTGTGCTGTATACCCACCGAACCACTGTATTGCATTCCATGGGCGGAAACCAACCTGACGGTTTGGCTATATCGGCTATGGATAGTGTATTGCCCGTGGTACCGATGTTTCATGTTAATGCGTGGGGAGTGCCCTACATTGCGGCAGGCGTTGGCTGTAAGTTGGTTTGCCCAGGGCCAGGCTTAGACGGCGCAAGCTTGGTTAAACTGATAGACGATGAGAAAGTCACGTTGGCGTTAGGCGTGCCTACCATATGGCAGGGGTTACTGGCAGCCTTAAAAGAAACCGGCAGTAAAGTTGAAAGTTTAAAGCGCACCGTTGTTGGAGGATCTGCTTTACCCCCATCGATGATTGCAACGTTTAGGGATGACTATAACGTGGATTTAATTCACGCATGGGGCATGACCGAAACCAGTCCTTTGGGCACCATGAATCAATTGCTGCAAAAACACACGAACCTGTCTACCGATGAACAGGCAACACTTCGCTTGGGACAAGGCCGGGCACCCTACGGTGTTGAGATGCGTCTTGTTGATTTAGACGGCAACGTTTTACCGAATGATGGTGAGACGCAAGGCGCGTTGCAAATTCGCGGCCATTGGATTATCGATACTTACTACTTGGCTGAAGAAAGCGCGCTTACCGATGACGGCTGGTTCGACACCGGTGACATAGCAACCATCGATGCTGATGGCTATATGATCATTCGTGATCGTGCCAAAGACATTATAAAGTCTGGCGGTGAATGGATATCCACGGTTGAACTCGAAAATATTGCCATCGCCCACCCAAAAGTCGCCAGCGCGGCGGTCATCGCAGCGCCACATGAAAAGTGGGATGAACGCCCCGTGCTAATTGTGGTGCCAGCCGAAGGGCAATCGCCAACCGAACAAGAGTTGCTTGCGTTTTTCAAAGACAAGGTGGCAACTTGGCAGATACCGGACAAGGCCTTATTGGTTGAAACTCTGCCTTTGGGTGGTACGGGTAAGATTCTAAAAAGTAAGCTAAGGGAAGAGTATGGGAACGTCTTGTCCTGAAAAACTAACCGGTCATTGCTATTGCGGCGCAATCACGTTTAGCGCAAGCGAAAAACCCGAAGACGTGGCTTACTGTCATTGTGACTCCTGTCGGCGGTCAACCGGCGGTGCGGTAGCTGCATTTGCAGGCTTCAAAGAAAATGCCGTCACCTTCACTCCGCATAGAGGGCAGGAAGTTACGGTAAAGCCTGGTGCCAAACGCACCTTCTGTGCCGACTGCGGTTCGTCTTTAACCGGCAGTTATGATTACCTACCGGATCAAATCTATATTGCGATTGGCGTTATCGATCAAGCTGACGCACTCACGCCAAACATACATTGTCATGATGCCGAACGCTTAAGCTGGCTGCATATCGATGACGAGCTAGAACGCATGCCTGAGAGTGCGCGTGCGAAGCTCAATGATCATTAAACCTGTCGGTTGCGGGCCTTGTAACAGCCGATGGATTCCTCCCGCTGCGAAATTGTGCACAAAAATATTGTAGGTCAACTTTACCGGATCTTGCAATCTAGTATGGTAGTATCCAAGAGAGCGACTAAGGTGTGCGCCAGCAGCGCAGGCGTTAGTGGCAAAAAGTAACTCAAAAAACAGTTTTTTTCGAGAATATCCCTGGAGGAATTATGTTTAAAAGACTTTCTATTGTTCTAACAAGTGCCTTATTGTGCTTGTCATTCAACGCCAGTGCCGCTGAGAAATGGCGCGCATGGAATATCCATTCCGACGGACATCCAAACACCGCTGCGATGGATAAATTTGCCGAGTTGGTTGAGGCAAATACTAAGGGCGAAATCACACTGCAAGTATTCCACGGTGGCGTTCTCGGTTCTCAGCCAGATGCGCTTGAGCAGGTTCGGCTGGGTGCGATTGAAATAGGCAACTTTAACTTAGGCCCAATTGGCCCAGTTGTAAAAGAGGCTAACTTGGTGTCATTGCCGTTCATTTTCAAAAGCGTTCCACACATGTTTCGTGTACTTGAGGGTGAGGCAGGTCAAACCATAGCCGGCGCGATGGCCGAAGCTGGTCTTCTTCCACTGGGTTGGGTTGATGCTGGCGCACGCTCTTTTTATAGTCAAAAACCTATCAATACACCTGCTGATGTTGAAGGGCTGAAGATACGTGTTATGAACAATGACCTATACACGTCAATGATTTCAGCAATGGGTGGTAACCCATCGCCAATGGCATTCGCCGAAGTTCAACAAGCACTAAAGACAGGTGTTGTTGATGGTGCTGAAAACAACTTCCCATCATTTAAAAATGTTGGCCACTATGAAGTAACCACTCACTACTCGCTAAGCGAACACTTGATCATTCCAGAATGCATCTGTGTTAATACATCAAAGTTTGAAGCCCTGTCTCCTGAGTTGCAAGCGGCGGTACGTGCTGCGGCGGAAGAAGCTGCTTTATATCAACGTGAACTTTGGGCAGTTGGCTCTAAACAGGCACGAGAGGAAGTTGAAGCTGCCGGTATTAAAGTTAATGAAATTGCTGACAAAGGTCCTTTCCAGGCGGCCATGGTTAAAGTGTATGACGATTATCTTGCTGCCAATCCAGATATGGCTGGCCTGGTAAAAATGGCGCAAGAGACCGAGTAAGCGCCTCGTTAGTACGAAAAAAGTTCCCCGACCGTAGTCGGGGGACACTACTAACAACTATTGATCGTGTCCAAGCGATGAATATGTCGATGTACATGAAGAGGGTGCCATGAGTAAACCAACTGAACCTTCCGGTTTCTTGCGAGCAATGGATGGGACATTTGATCTGCTATCAAAAATTTGTTTTGTGGTTGCAGGTATTGCTCTTGTGACCATGACCGTTCTATTTGGATGGCTTGTTTTTGGTCGGTATGTGATGAACGATACGCCAACGTGGGTCGAACAAGTCTCCCATTTACTCATTATGGTTATCGCGTTCTTCGGTGCAGCTGCCGGCGTTCGGCAAGACACGCATTTAGCGGTGGTTTTATTCCGCACGGCCGTTCATAAACGCATCCGAACCTTGTTTGTTTTTATTACCGATGTGCTTATGTCGGGCTTTGGCGTACTCATGTTTTGGTACGGATTAGAATTAACGCAATTTAAATGGAAATCGCAAATCCCTTTAATACAGTGGCCGGAAGGGTTACGATCGCTACCACTCACAGTATGTGGCGCGCTTATTTTTTTGTTTAGCACAGGTCACCTTATCCGCCTTTTTATGGGCAAGGATGAGCGTGTAGACAGCATAGAATAAGGAACAACAATGGGACTTTTTCTACTGCTCGGGGTTTTTGCCTTCTGTGTCGTTATAGGTTTACCCGTTGCCTTTTCACTAGGAATATCTGCTCTCGCTGCATTTTGGTATGAGGGTTTGCCCCTGCTGATCGTATTTCAACGCATTGTTAGTGGAATCAATGTTTATTCACTAATGGCCATCCCTTTCTTTATCTTTGCCGGCGAGCTTATGTTCCATGGCGGGATAGCTATGCGCTTAGTTAAGTTTGCACAAAATGCTGTCGGCGCTGTGCGTGGTGGTCTAGGCATAGTGAACGTGTTCTCATCCATGTTATTCGGTGGAATATCGGGTTCGGCAATAGCTGATATCTCAGCGTTAGGCTCGATCTTGATTCCTGTGATGAAAGACAAAGGATATGATGC
>CALHOU010000177.1 GCA_938035945.1 uncultured Granulosicoccaceae bacterium | reverse complement strand
ACGCCAATGACGGCCATTCTGGGTTTTACCGAAGTATTAAAACGAAATTCGAATCAATCAGAGAACGATCGCATTCGGCATTTGAACACCATTTCTAATAGCGGAACTCACCTTCTAGAGCTCATCAATGATGTATTGGATCTATCCAAGGTGGAATCGGGTGCAATGGAAGTTGAAACCATACCGTGTAAGGCGGCTTTAATAGCGAATGATGTCGTACATGTATTGAAGGTTAAAGCACACGAAAAAGACATCAACTTAAAACTCGAGGTTGACTCAGCATTGCCCGCGCATATTATGAGTGACCCCGGTCGTTTGCGACAAATCGTGACTAACTTGGTGGGTAACGCGATTAAGTTTACTGAAGAAGGTGGTGTTGTTGTCAAAATTGATTGTACGGATGACAAAGATGATCAGCGCTTGCAAATCAAAGTAATCGATTCGGGAATTGGCATGAACGAAAAGCAGCTTGCCAGTATCTTTGAAGCTTTTATCCAGGCTGACGCATCCATCACACGGCGTTTTGGCGGAACTGGTTTGGGATTGTCAATCAGTAGAAAGCTTGCACTTGCTATGCAAGGCGATATTGAGGTGACCAGTCAAGAAGGCGAAGGTAGTACCTTTATGCTGACCTTGCCTGTTGGTGACATTACCAATGTCCCGGTACTTTCTATCGATGAGGTGTACGAGTCGTTCGCTGAGATGGAAATGATTGCTGGAAAAGTTTGGACCTTCCCAGAGTGTCGTGCCTTGGTTGTTGATGATGGTCCTGAAAACCGCGAGTTGTTATCGGTTATATTAGGCGAGTTAGGCATCGATATCGAAACGGCTGAAAATGGTAAAGAAGGCCTTGATGCGGCTATTGCTGGTGACTTCGATATTGTATTGATGGATATCCAAATGCCGGTCATGGATGGTTATGAAGCGGTTAGTGCAATGCGTAAACAAGGAATAACAAAACCGATCTGTGCGCTAACAGCGAACGCGATGAAGGGCTACGAACAAAAAGTGCTAGACGCAGGCTTTTCACACTATATGACCAAGCCGATTGACCTTGATCGACTCACTCAATTATTGGCAGAGTTACTAGGTGGCACCTCTAGCGTTGCCGAAATTGCCGCTCCAAAGCAGGTCGCATCAATCAATGCGGCTACCGAACCATCCTCGTTTGAAGATAATGGTCCAGTCTATAGCAGCATGGCCCGACAGAATCCTAAGTTTGAGGCCATAGCAAAGCAATTTGTAGTGCGCTTGGAAGATAAGCTTGTCGATATGCAACAGTGTCAGGATAACGGTGATATGAGCATGCTGGCGAAACATGCGCATTGGCTTAAAGGCTCCGGCGGTACCGTGGGCTTTATGCATTTTGCCGAACCTGCGAAAAAGCTCGAAAATGCGGCAAAACAGGGCGATACAGACAAATCGGCGCAGATATTAAGTATTATCAAAGGCATTCAAAGTCGAATTAGTTTCGACAATGTAGCACCACAGATGGCCGCAAATGATGCCCAAAACGTGAGCCAGCTCCCTGAATCATCCAACAACCCCACGAACAACGCAACCCCGATTGAAACTAAAGCGTCATCAGTCGATAGTACTAACACGTCTGGTGAAACTCCGGTGGTTAGTGCACTACCCATGAATAATGCTCGTTTTCGGGGAATCGTAGAAAAGTTTATTCCACGCTTAGCAGAGCAGAACACTGAAATTCAATCGGCCTTAGATGCTGAAAACTATGAAGAGCTTGCAAAGCTTGCCCATTGGTTAAAAGGCTCTGGCGGCAATGTGGGATTCGATGGGTTCACTGAATTGGCAGCTTCTCTGGAAGTCAACGCTAAAGCAGAAGATAAACTGAAAGCAGAAACGGATATAGATGCAATATTAGAGTACTCAGCGCGAGTCAAGCTTGGGTGGGAATCCCTAGAGCCGCTCGATAAATCGGCATAGCTCGATTAAATCAACCTATTAAAAGACTAAAATTTAAGTGAGTCACACAACTCCATTAATGCTGCAAGAAGATGCGATTGCTCAGGCAACGCATTTGATGGGCAATGCGAAAATCATGATGGTTGATGATGAGCCGCTCAACATGGAAGTGTTGCAGGTACATCTTGAATCTGAAGGTTATAATCGCTTCGTCTCGGTTTCCGATTCCAATGTGGCCATCGAGGCTATCCGTACAGAATCTCCCGACGTGCTACTACTTGATCTGGTTATGCCTGAAGTAACCGGTTTTGATATCCTCAAGGAAATGCGCTTAGACCCTGAACTAAAAAGCGTACCGGTTATTGTGCTAACGTCCTCTGAGGACGCTGATACCAAGCTCAAAGCACTACAACTCGGTGCAACCGATTTCTTATCAAAGCCGGTAGATGCAAGTGAATTAGCATTGCGCATGCGCAATACCTTGTCATCACGAGCCTATTTACAGCGCATGCTTAATTTTGATGCGCTAACTGATTTACCGAACCGTTTATCGTTTACTAAAGTGCTAACACAAAGCCTGAACGACGTTGGCCATTGCACCGATCAGGCTGCGTTGATGCTTTTTAATATCAATCGTTTTAAAGCCATAAACGATTCGCTCGGACCTGAACGTGGTGATGACGTGCTGTGGGCATTCAGCGAACGTCTACGTGCCAGTTTCGAAAACATTCCTTTGGCTGCGATTAAAACAGATGGTCTGTTAAAATCGTCTATCGCAAGGGTTGGGGGCGATCGCTTTGCGATTCTAATGCCGACTGATTGTGAGCATTCGCACTGCGAATTGCTGACTGAAATGCTTGAAGAATTTGTTGAAGTGCTGGAAACACCGTTTGTTGTTGACGACCAGGATATTTATTTAACCGTCAGTATTGGCGTGTCAACGCTATCACAACAAACTACCAGCGTTGAAAATTTAATCAACGATGCTGAAACAGCGATGTTACACGCTAAAGGTCGTCGCGATACTCAATTCGCTTTTTATGCTGAGCAGATGGATGAGAAAGCGCGCGAATTGCTCAGTATGGAAAACGGACTTCGTACCGCTGTCGAAAATGGTGAGATCTTCTTGGTATTCCAACCCAAAGTTGAAGTGGCAACCGACACTATTGTTGGCGCAGAAGCATTGGTACGTTGGTTACACCCCGAGTTTGGATTGATATCGCCGGTAAACTTTATTCCACTCGCAGAAGACACAGGCATGATCGTGTCAATTGGCGAATGGGTATTGCGCGAGTCGTGCCGCGCCGCACAAGAATGGCGTGACATCGGCTACCCGGATTTCAAAATTGCAGTCAATGTATCGATTCGACAGTTACACGAGTTAGACTTTATATCCATTGTACAACGCGCTCTTGACGACAGCGGATTGCCAGCTGATGCCTTAATCATTGAACTCACTGAGAACATGATTATGGAAAATGCTGAAACCAATATCGTAAAACTACAACAGCTTAAAAGTATTGGTGTAAAAATATCCATTGATGATTTTGGTACTGGATATTCCTCGTTAAGCTATCTACAACGTTTTCCACTCGATCAGCTGAAAATCGATCGGTCGTTTATCAAAGAAATCCAGAGTGTTCAGGATAAAATGCCAATCGTTAAGGCTGTAATTTCTCTTGCACACGATTTGGGGTTAAATGTGGTTGCAGAGGGTATTGAAACACACCATCAGCTTGCGCATATAAAGGCGCTGCGTTGCGAAGAGTACCAAGGGTATTTTTGTTCGAAGCCGGTACCAGACGTCGAGTTTATAGAACTGCTACAAAATTCGACTCGAAAATCAGCCTGATTTTTACTTCATTGACCGGTTTTATCGACCAGTTGGTGGGGCACAATCCACGGTATGGATTCGCAACCAGCGATTACATTAACACCGTACACATTCCTGATATTCTCATTGCTAAGCACCGTGGCAGCATTGCCTTCAGCGCTGACTTTTCCATGATCAAGTAAATACAATCGATCACAATACCGTGCTGCTAATGACAAATCGTGCAGTACGACAACGCATGAGCGTTTGTCTTCGGCAAAATTTCTCAACACGTCCATCGTTTGTAGTTGATGTCCTAAGTCCAAAGACGAAACGGGTTCATCGGCTAATAGTAGTGTGGGCTCGGCTGCAAGCACACGAGCCATAAGTACACGTGCTCGCTCACCCCCAGACAATGTCATTGCATCACGATCCTTTAAGTGCACCGAGTCGGTTAGTTCAAGAGCGCTTTGTATCGCTCGTTCATCTGTCTCGCTGAATTTTTGCCATGTCGATAAATGCGGGAATCGCCCTAAGCTGACCAGACGGTGCACATTAACAGGCCAATGCACTTCACCGTTTTGTTCAAGCCAACCAATGGTTTTTGCTCGGCTAATGGCACTGCACTCTTGTAGCGCAGTGCCATCTAATCGAATGGAGCCAGAACTGTAATTGGATAAACCTGCCAGCAAAGACAATAGGGTTGATTTGCCGGCGCCGTTAGGGCCGATCAACCCAACCAATTCACCGCGATTTGCTTGCACCGTAACGTTATCGAGTATTTGAGTACTATTAATGCGATAGCTTAATTGTTCCGCTAATATTCTAGGTGCGATGGTTTGGTTAGTCGCGCTCATCCAATATAGCTCCGGCGAGTGCGAACGATTAAATAGAAGAAAAACGGAGCACCAACCAATGCCGTTAGCACACCTACTTTTAGTGTTTGATGCGTTGGAATGAGTCGTACGCCAATATCGGCGGCAAGTAACATGGCAGAGCCGCCAAGCGCGGAGACGGGTAGTAATCTGGCCGGTTCGTGTTTTACCAATGCGCGTAACAAGTGCGGAACTACAAGCCCGATGAAGCCGATCATACCGGCCACTGACACCGCTGCACCC
>CALHOU010000176.1 GCA_938035945.1 uncultured Granulosicoccaceae bacterium | reverse complement strand
AAGGCACGACGTACCATGAAATCATCAATACCCATTGCCTGAACCAGTTGGAACCACCAGTCCCGTATCTCATCTGAAGATTGAAGACCTGCCACTGCTGGGTCAACCCAATCGACGTCAAAGGGGTCGATGCTATTGCCGGACATCTCGGCATTGGCCTGAAAGCTTGTCGCATTTGGCTGAACTTCCATGTTGTCGATTGGCTTATTTTTGAATGGCAACAACAGGTTATCGCCGAGCGTACCCTCCAGGATATGCGGGTTGGAGTGTGCGTAGCCGATGCTATTGGACAGCGTTTCCTGATGTATTGTATTCAGGTCGTGCCCGGCGATCTTGACCGAACCATGCTGTGGAATAACTTCCCGAGTGAGTAAATCTGCAAACGCCATGGCAACAGATTCATTGTTTGTTTTAACAGCAACCCGAGAGCCTCGCGGTATGGTGAGTGTTATGTCTTCCAACACCGGCTGACCTTCTTCATCACGTACAGTGACATCTTCTATTTCGATATCACCTTTTAAATTTATCGTCTTATCGGGCACACCGTCGAACAAGCTATCGTCAACCAATGGGCTCGGTGCGAACCGTTCCGTGACCGTAGCCCATCGCACAGCAACATCCTGAGTTGTGTTGTAGTACGTTAACAACTCTTTCCAGGGCGCAGACATGTCTTTAAACGCGGCCAGGGCTGCGACCAAGGCACCAACGGTGATATGTCCTTTGATGGCCAGGTAGCCGCCAACAGAATAGAAGAAAAACGGGGTCAGTTGATTGATAAAGTTATTCAAAAACTTCATGAAAAACTTTTTCTGATATATCTCAAAGCGTAAGTCGTACAGTTTGCCCAAGCGGCTAGAGAACAATGACATGCGGTAGCGTGAGCCACCATTGGTGCGAATGTCGCTAACGCCTGCTGCGGTTTCACCTATTTCGGAAGCGAATTTGCGGACCTCTATTATCCGCCCCTTATTGAGCAAATTGATTTGACGCTGCAATACCGGAATGATCCAAGCCTGCAACGGTATCAACGCAATGGCTGCCAGGCCAAACCAGACGCTTTGCGCAAATAGAAATATCAGAATAGTGAGCATCTGACCCGCCTGCAGAATTGGCTGTGACACCATATTGCCCATAATTCCGCCCAGCGGTTCGGCTTCCGATGTGACCATTGCAACCAACTCACCCTGACTTGTATTGCGGAAGTACGATCGGGGAAATCGCAGAATACGGGTTAACAGTTGATACCGAAATCGTCGTAGTAATCTTTCTCGCAACACACCTTTCATGGTGTTGAGCCGCATCTTCAACAGCCCGTTTGCCAGCACAGCGAGAAGAAAGCCAACGCACAATATCATTAGAAATTGAACCTGACTAAACGCCATGCCCAGCACAGTCACACCTGCATCAGAACCACCAATCGCATCATTGATAATACGTTTGGGCAACTCGAGCGAAATGTATAACAGCGGGAACGTAAGCAGCGTAACCAGCAACAGAATGATCTGATCTTTCTTTGAGTATTTCCAAATGTATTTAAAAATGCTCTGTTCCATCAAATCTTCTCCATGAACGATGTGCTCATTGGCGCGGTTATGTTCAAATTTGTTAATCCAGTTTTAGATCCAACAGTTGCAGCTCACTATACAGGTGATCGATTTCATCGGGCTTAACGCGGTTACTGACATAGTACCGGGCGACGGGAAGGCGTTCGCTGGTGATGTTGGATGCTGGATTTTTTACAAATCGACCATCAGCCGCCAACACGGCAGGAGAATCGGGAAGCAGTTGATCGGCCAGCGCCTGTGCACAGCTTACAAACAGCTCATAATCACTGGCGTGCATTAAGTCAAACCAAAGTACATCGGCGTCTTTGCGTTTGATCGAAAAAAACAACAGCGCTTGCTGCCGGTCAAGTTCGATCAGTAGTGGTGTTAAAGCGTACTCCTGCATATCATCGATCAGTTGTTGCTGAGTAGGCTTGATACGCTCTCGAATGGTTTGCAGATCATCGATAACAACCACACCAGATTTTGCTCGATCTGTTTTGCGCCAAATATAACGATGATCTTCGAGCACCTGAAACCCCAGGGCTTCAACAATGCCCAAGGGTTTTTTCGAATTGGTGAGCGTTGCATAAGTGAGGGATGGGTCTGAGATGGAAGAAACCAGCATATCTCGACCAAGTCCTTTGCCGCGAAGCGATTTATCCAGATACCACGAGCTCATGCTAACAATGCGCTCGGATCTGAGTTGGTTTGCCTTGCCGACTAAACGATCAGCGTACACCATGCCGCAATATCCCAAAATTGCCCCGTCTGATTCAACGACTCGGCCAAAGTCTGGCTTATCTGCGAGCCAGCTATAAGTCATCAGTCGTCGCCAGCGATCAATCGGAATTCGGGAATTCATTTTGTTGTGAAGCAACGAGCAGATCGCTTCTATGTCGCCGGGCTCGGCCGCTCTGACGTATCCGTTACTCATGCGCTTGTACACTCTTGTGCATTAAAGAGATGCTCCGGAGAGCACCACTGTGCTGCGTCATGTTGATCGATCATGCTGGCAAGCTGCGTGCAGAAATTCCATCCATCGGCATCGAGATCGATGTGGTGAGTTAGCAAACCGGTGGGTTCATCGGCATCGACGGTTCCCGTTCGCCGCGCCTGCAGATGTTCCAGCAGTTGAGCGATTGTCTTAGTAACCCCTCTGAATTGTGGGCCGGATTTCCATCGAATCGGATCGCAATGCGCATTGACGATGGTCAAACCTTGCTCCGGGTGTTTATGATCGCGTGGTCCAAATGCCGACACACCATAATATCCGCGCAAAGCGATGGGCTTGAGTAGCTCATCCGCAATACGATTCCATGGCGGTACAACGACCGGAAGAAAATTAGATTCGAATTGATCTTTGAGGATGGCGTGCCCGGCATCGAGATCGGCCATGACCTGATCTAACCCGCGGTGTAACCCGAGCTCCCATGCACCGAGCCCTAAACCCCGTGGTGCATGATTTATATGCGCGTAGCCGTGTTGAGCGATATGAACGTGTGGTGCATGGGAAAGCGTAGTGCGGAGCGATGGATCCAGACGCGTTGGGATGACGGCTAGCAGAAGAGCGCAAGGCGCTGAGATGTCAACGAGCTTATCAAGCTTTGGCCCGGGCGCGGACGCATCATCATCGCGCCACCAGAACGTGGCTGTTCGCCCTTCAGACGACCAATTCGCTAATTCAGCATCAAGCTGCGCCCAGGCAACATCTTCGTCAGCTTTTTTTGCCATCACGATCTCTTAGTAGGTCCCGAAGCACATGGGCTGTTCCGGCCGCCCCGTCGACATTGATCGTGGACGCGGCCTTAGCAGGTTGCTGTAACAAGGCGGTGCGAATCGCAGCCGTCAGTGTTTCGCCTGATGTTGCCGTGTCTGACAAATCAGCATCAGACAGTACGCTCGCCAGTCCGAGTTCTTTCAAACTCATTGCTCTGTCGGCTTGCTCAGTTTCTCCTTGCTTGCTAAAAGGTATCAACAAGGCGCGACACTGCGCTTGTAATATATCACTCACGGTGTTGTACCCAGCTTGCGATATCGATAAGCGGGCATTGGCGAGCAGGCTGACGAAATCAGTTCGAAAACGCACAAGTGTAACCTTGGTCGGTACTTCTCTTGCGAGTGCATCGTATTCGTTCTGCGGCAAATTGGGTCCGGTAATTACACACCACGATTTGATTTCCGGTAACCGCGAAGCTGCCTGCAAAGACGCGCTGATCAGTGACAGGCCAACTGCTCCACCACCGGCTGAGACCACGATGTCAAATGTTTGTGTTGACACTTCGGGGGCAGGCCCACACACCAATCCGGTATAAACGACTTTGTCAGCAATTTGCGGAACAAATGGAAACGTTTCCTCCAGCGTTGCAAAACCGGGGTCGCCGTGCACCAATACCTTGTCGAAGTACTGCATAACAAGCTTGGCAGTTTCTTCGTCTCTGCCAGGCTTGCGATTTCTTTGTAAAACATCGCGTAGTGATGTCACGAGCACCGGTTTGGGCGTACTTGTGTATATGGCATCGATCAAAGGCATTAGTTCAAAGCGTAGCTGGCGTCGACCAAACGGGAACGCTTCGATCATGACAAGATCTGGTTGAATCTTTTCAAATATATCAAGCAAGTGTTGCGCACGTTGCGCCTTAAAGGCATCGTCTATCGTGTTTCCCTCACCATCGACCAACTCGCCAAAGCTGCCGTCGCGAACGGCCATCGATGCAAGCGCCACCTGTTTTATAGTGGATGACTCAAAGCCTGAAACCGGTAAGCCTCCCGTAACCAGCGTTACCTGAAACCCGGCGATGTCTAAGGCCTGTGCAATTCGGCGAGCTCTCATCAGGTGACCGATGCCAAGCAGGTGTTGCACGTATATCATCACACGCGGTTGTTGAGCCTGCGTCATTTGCGTGTGCTCTGCCATTCGCTATCGAATAGGTCGACCAATTGATTGATACTGTTGCGGTAATCGAATTCGCTGCGTACCTTCGCCTCTGCAGCCTTGCCCAAGCGTCTACGCAACGCAGGTGATTCAAGAACTTGGTTTAGCGCCGTTGCCAACATGTCAGCATCTTCTGGTTCGACCAAAAGTCCGTTGTTGTCATTAAAAAATTCAGGTATCCCAGACACTCGAGTCGAGACACACGCAAGCCCTTGACTCGCAGCTTCAACAAGCACGTTAGGCAATCCATCTCGATCTCCGTCAGCGCCGATTCTGCATGCCAGAACAAACACGTCGGCCAACTGATAGTTGGCCAGCACCTCTTTTTGGTCAGTTGCACCCAACCAGGTTATACGCTCGTTTATTTTTGCTTGTGTGGCAAGTGCTTTGAGTCGCGGCAATTCTGCGCCACCTCCTATGTGTACAAACCGCCAAGACAGGGTAGAAGGCAATAAGGCGAGGGCAGCAATTAAAACATCGAAGCCTTTTTTCTCGACGGCCCGCCCAACGCTGAGAATAACAACAGGATTGTCATGCGCTTGGCCATCGGCATGGGACTCTGGTCGATCAAACACAGGAAATCGTTCTAGATCGAGCCCGTGGTAACTCAAGTGAACGGTGGATGCATCGGTTGCCAGTGATTGCAGATGATGATGTCCAACTTGGGTACAGGTCACTGCCCAGCGTGCGGTAGCAAGTTTGTCACGCAGCTCCCAATCTGGCGATGTCCAGATATCTTTAGCGTGCGCCGATACTGTCCACGGGATGCTACGGATAATACTGGCGTAGCAAGCTACTGAAGCTGGGGTGTGAATAAAGTGTGCATGTAGCCACTGAGCGCCTTCGGGCCACTCATTTGCAAGCACGGCGGCCTGGCAAAAACGCCTGACTCGGTTGCGCGAGAAGTCTTTTCGAAGGTCAGCCAAAAACTGGCGGCATGCTTGTGTAAACCCCGGCATTCTTGCACTAGAGATCAATCCACGCAGTGTGCGAAGTGGCGATCGATGAATGTACTCAGGCAGGTAAGTCACAGCCGCTTTAATTTCGTCGTTGACGGCATGATGCGTCAGATCAGTAGGGTGGCGCAGCGAGACGATAGCGAGTTCGATGCCGGCCCTTTCAAGGCCTAATAACTCTTGTGCAATGAAGGTTTCTGAGAGCCTTGGGTAGCCCTTAACAACGACGATCAATTTACGGCGAAACTCAGGCGCTTTACTCATCAGTTGGACGGTTCTACCGCAGCTATAATTTCTTGTGTTTCTGTTCTATCAGGAAAAAGGCCACCGACAATCGCCGATATATTATCGAGCCCATCGAGTTTTGCAATGGTGGTTCGCTGCGAAGGCTTTGGTCTGTTCGGCAGCGCTTTCAATGCGGCACTCATTTTTGCGGGGTTCTCAGCCTCTTCAGGTAACAACATATCAACCATACCAAGCTCTACCGCTCGTTGCGTGCGGATCAGTTGCTCTTCGCGAGGTGTGGTGCGGGGTATGATCAGTGCGGGTTTGTCGAACGATAGTATTTCGCAGAAGGTGTTATAGCCACCCATGGAGACGACGGCTGTAGCGCCGGCAATCAGCTCTTCCATACGTGAATCGAAATCGACAACCTCGACGGTTGCCAGTTTTTCGCCCTTGTCGAGAAACTCACTGCGTTCTTTACCAGGCATATAGGGGCCAAGCACAATTAACGTTTTGTGCTGAATCGTTCTATCATGTTCGTAAGCGGCCATAACGCCACGAATAAGAGCAACGCCATCACCACCACCGCCCGTGGTAATCAGGATGTAATCACCATGCTGTTTATGGGTTACCAATTCTTCTCGCAATGCTTGGCGTTTTAGAAAACCTACAAATTCAATTTTGTCACGCATGACTTTTGGAATATTCAATCCAATCATTGGGTCGTAAAATTTCTCCGGCCCATAGACCCAAATGTGATCATAGGTGTGTTTAATTTTGTTCACCAAATCTTTCTTTTCCCACTCAGCCGCCAGCAAGTGAGGTGAATCCATAACGTCACGCAGGCCTAATACGAGTTTAGTTCTACGCGATTTCAGGTAAGCAAGCGTATCGCCAATTTCACCTTTGAGCCCCATCGGTTCTTTGTCGACAATAAAAATATCCGGCTTAAAGAACTCGGCGGTGTGTCGTATTATCGACTCACGCATCTTGATGGTATCGCCTAGATCGATGTGCTTGTCTAGCGATGTGTATTCACCATTGCGAAGTTTTATGACGCTGGGGATTTTTACAAAATCGACCCGGGCGCGAAAATCAAAAGCCCCTGCAATCGCAGAACCCGAAATAATCAAGATGCTCAAACCGCTATAACGTTCCACTAAAGCGTGCGCAATGGTGCGGCAGCGTCGTAGATGGCCAAGACCAAACGTGTCATGGCTGTACATGAGAATGCGAGCATTGTTCAGCTGATTCAAGGGAGCGGCTTTTTCTGGTTTAATTGAACTCACCATTATTTGTAGGGGTCTGCGGCATCCCGCAAACCGTCCCCGAGAAAATTGAACGCCAAAATAACTAAAATGACCGGTATCACTGGAAAGAGTAACCAGGGGTAGAGTGCAATAATGTTAATGCTTCGCGCTTCGGTCAATAGGATTCCCCAACTGGTTATGGGTGGTCGCAACCCTATCCCTAAAAAACTCAAGGCTGTTTCGCCAAGAATCATACCCGGCACAGTCAG
This sequence comes from uncultured Granulosicoccaceae bacterium, assembly GCA_938035945.1. Lineage (GTDB taxonomy): Bacteria > Pseudomonadota > Gammaproteobacteria > Granulosicoccales > Granulosicoccaceae > Granulosicoccus. The sequence continues at coordinate 19,405 of CALHOU010000176.1, read as the reverse complement.
CGTTGCACTGGCAATCAGGTGTGACATAAATCCAGGAATCAAATGACGTTTAATGACGCGCGTACTGTTCGCACCTAACAACTGTGCAGCCACGACGTAATCCTCTTCGCGCAATGACAAAAGCTTTGAGCGCACCGCTCTTGCTAAACCGGTCCAGTCAAGCAAGCTCAAAATGACAGTGATGCCAACATAAACCAGGAGTGGACTCCAGGTTAATGGAATAATCGTGGCAAGTGCCATCCACAGAGGGATACTTGGAATTGACTGCAACACTTCTGTCATTCGTTGCACCACCATATCGAATATGCCGCCGCGGTAACCGGCTATGCCACCGATGACAACACCGAGGACGAAGCTTAAAAGCACACCCAAAATACCAATCGTTAAAGAAATTCGAGCGCCATAGATTGTGCGTGATAATACATCGCGTCCTAACCGATCGGTACCTAGCAGGAACAGTTGCCCACCCTCTGCAGGGCAAACAAGGTGCATATCCGATTCAAACAGACTCCAAAATTGGTAAGTATCGCCACGGCAAAAAAATCGCAATGGCTGAATGTCGTTCACATTGTCGGTGTAGTTGCGACGAAGTGTGGTCATATCCAGTGTCATGGTCTGACCGTAGGTATAGGGACGAACCAAACTGCCATCACGAAAAATATGCACAGACGCCGGAGGCGCATAGATAAATTCAGTATTGCGGGTATGCAAATTGTAGGGCGCTAAGAATTCACTGAATAGGATGGAGAGATAGACGAGCACCAGAAAAATAGCAGACGCCAACGCCAGTCTGTGCTGGCGAAAGTACCACCACATAAGTTTGAGCTGTGAAGCTTGCGCCAGTGGTCCTTCATCTGACTGATTGTTCTCGATGCTGTTGGGGTCATAAGGCGCATCGGACACATAGTGCTCGAGCGCTTCACCCGGCTTAGGCAGTGGCGATTTCATTTGTGTCGCCCCTCACCAAATCGAATGCGTGGGTCCAGTATGGCCAGCGCAATATCCGACACCAGCACACCAATGACCGTCAGAAATGCCAAGAACATGAGAAAAGACCCGGCCAAATACATGTCCTGGCTTTGCAGGGCTTGGATCAACATCGGCCCGGTAGTTTCAAGCGATAGCACGATAGCGGTGACCTCAGCGCCTGAGATAACCGCGGGTAATATGGACCCGATATCGGAAATGAAAAAATTAAGGGCCATGCGAAGTGGGTACTTCATCAATACGCGCCTTGGCTTCAATCCTTTTGATCGTGCTGTGATGACGTATTGCTTTTTAAGTTCGTCCAATAAATTCGCCCGCAATCGTCTGACCATGCCAGCGGTTCCGGCTGTTCCGATGATCAGCACCGGAATCCACAAGTGCTCCAGGATGGAGACAAACTTATCCCATGACATCGGTTGATTAAAATACTCTCGATCCATCAAATGACCGATGGACGTACCAAACCAAATATTCGCCAGGTACATCATCACCAAAGCGAGAATGAAGTTGGGTATGGCAATGCCAATCATACCGACGAATGTCAGTCCATAGTCCCCCCAGCTGTATTGATGGGTGGCCGAGTAAATGCCAATGGGAAAGGCGATCAGCCAAGTAAAAGCGATGGTGACCACAGACACCAGAATGGTAAGCCATAGTCGATCTCCCACCACTTCATTGACGGGAAGACGGTACTCGAATGAGTATCCAAAATCACCAACGAGCATGCCACTTACCCAGCGAAAATAGCGAACCGGCATGGGTTGGTCGAAACCATAACGGGCTTTTAACATTTCTATTTCGGCAAGGTCCGCCGATTCGCCCATGGCGCGTAGTTCAGCTATGTGACTTTCGAAATAGTCACCAGGCGGTAACTCGATGATCGTAAACACCAATGCTGAGATGATCAGCAGCGTTGGGATCATGGTAATAATGCGCCATAGAATATACCGAAGCATGGTTATCCTTCTTTATCGAACCAGAACGTGTCGGGTAGGTAGACACCGAGATAACTGGTTGGCGCGAATCCGTATAAACCGGTATCGGGGATGTTGTTTAAACGTGCAGAGCGCGCAAGCGGTTGTAGCCCACCATTGACTGTACCGATAGAAAATACTTGATCGGAATAGATCGTTAGCATGCGGGCCCAAATATCAGCCCGTTGTTCGGTGTGGGTCGACATCATCCATTGATCAAGCAGGCGGCTTAACTCCTGCACATGCGGCATATCGGAAGCCTTCCCCTGTTTTTTGCCCGACATATAGTGCAAACCCCATAGCGGCCACTGCAGCTGATCGCTGCTGCTCGGAGCCATTTGAGTGGGCGGCATATCGGCAGAGGGCAGGCCGTTGTCCAAGCCTCGAAAGACTGACATCTGGACACTCCCACCCAGAATTCGGCTGCGAAAGATATCACGTTGCGAGCTACGGATGAATAACGCTATTCCTACGTCCCGGAAGTAATCAGTAATCAGCTCCAGTACATCGGTTTCGAGCGTGCTATCGCCGGCCGATTCAATCGTTATATTGGCTGGTCGCCCGTCTGGTAATAAACGAATTTTGCTGCTGTTGCGTTGAGACAAACCAGCTTGATCTAAAAGATCGTTGGCTTGGTCGCGATCATAGCTTGACCATGCTGCAGCGTATTCTGCTTTGTATAAGGGACTTTCCGGCAACACCGTATCGGCGCTCTCGTTGGCAAGGCCGTAGTAGAGCACCTGATTTATCTCTTCCCGGTTGATTGCAAGCGACAATGCTCGACGCACCCGCACGTCTTGAAACAGTGAACGCCACACGTCATCCCGACAATTTAAATTGGGGAACAATGCCACGCTCGAACCTTGGGTGCGACGCCACAACGATACTTTAATCGGGAAGCGATTTTCCGCTTCCTTGATCAATGTGTAGTCGGGGAGTGCAAGCCCAACGCCCTGAAGGTCACTGTCGCCGGTAGCGGTTTTTGCTGCAATGATTTCTGATGAACTCACATTCATCACCACTTTATCGATGTAGGGCAGCTGTTTGCCATTTTCATCCACTCGATGAAAGTAGGGATTGCGTTCAAAGACAAATTGTTCTGCTGGCGGTGCCGTTGTCGGTCGCCACGCCTCAAGCGTTGGCAAATCAGGATTTTCCGGTCTATTCTGTCGAGATAACTTACGGTGCAAACCGACCCAGTCGTCAACGCGGTAGTGTTCAATATAAGTTGCAAGCGTGTCAGACGACTGATGATTAGCATGGAACTGGCGCATATACGCTGCTGGCAGCATCAAGGTCAGCGGAATTGGGGCTGCCAACTTACTCAGAAACACTGGGTTGGGCTGTGTCCAGGAGTAGCGTACCGTCACCTCATCCAAGGCTTCAAATTTGGCGACCTCACCATTGACGAGCAAACTGACAGGCGGTCCGCCACGCGCAATTTCTCTATTAAGAGCGACTTCATCCCAAAAATACTGGAAATCACTGGACGTAAACGCACTGCCATCCGACCATCGATGGCCAGGCCGTAAGTGAAACGTAAATATACGTCCTTCTTCGACCGTGTAAGACTCAAGAATGTCCGGCACCATTTCCAATTGCTCGTTGTAACCAATAAGCCTGGAATAGCTGTTGATGGGGATGTACCGAATATCTTTCGCCCTACCGATTAATATGGTCAGATCACCGCCATGATGCCCGAGAGTTCGCCCCATGGATTGAAGATTAATCACACGTGGATTTTGCGGCAGGCGCTTGGCAAGTTCGGGTAATTCGCCGGAGTCAACGCGTTCACGCAAAAAGGCCGAATCAAGGGCGGTATCTGAATTTGCACGTAATGCCGCAGGGATAGCAGCCGAGCCAAGCAATGCAAGAAGCGCGCGTCGCGTAATCATCGCCGTAACTCCGTGATGTCGGCGGTATCTCGCGCGAGAACAAAATGGTCGTTGCCTAAATCCAATGAAACCAGCGAACCGGGTGCGTCCTCATCACGAAAGGCGTTAGCCCAGGTTTTAGATGCCGTTGAGCTCGCCTCGCCAGCAGCAACAAAATCCAATGGCCGATCAAGGTCAGGGAATGGAACTGCATTCATCAACGACTTTGTGTAGGGATGAATCGGGTCGTTCATGATGACATCGCGAGGTGCAAGTTCAACAATTTTACCCGCCCACATCACGGCAACCCGATCAGCCATGTAGTCAATGACTGAAAGATTGTGCGAGATAAAAAGGTAGGTCAATCCCATGTCTTCCTGTAAATCTTTGAGTAAATTGAGCACTTGGGCCTGCACTGAAACATCTAACGCCGATACAGGTTCGTCACAAATAATCAGGCTGGGGGCTATGGCCAATGACCGAGCAATACCTATGCGTTGACGCTGACCCCCAGAAAAACTATGTGGGTAACGCTGTAAAGCGTTAGCACCCAAACCAACGGCGTCTAACAACGCTTTGATCGCAATATTGCGCTGCTGCTGTGTGCCACGCTGGTGAATTTCGAAGGGCTCTCTAAGAATATTACCCACTGACATGCGCGGCGATAATGATGAAATGGGATCCTGAAAAATCATCTGAATTTTTGTGCGCAGTTCTTTGAGCGCTTCACCGCTAGTCGCCAATAAATCAATGGGGCCACCACCGTCATCAAAAGTGACGCTGCCGGTATCAGGGACAACCGCATTCATCAGGATTTTGCTTAACGTTGTCTTACCGCTTCCGCTCTCACCAACTAACCCGAGACATTCGCCACGGCGGATATCAAAACTGACCTTATCCACTGCAGGCACAGCGTTAGCTGCACTACTGAACAACCAATCCTGTTTACGCGTGATGAATGTTTTACTCAGGTTGTTAACCGATAAGATGATCTCTGGTTTTGTATCGTGTTGTTTTGGCGGTGCCGATAACTTTTCCAGTAAGTGATCGACATTGGTTTCAATGTCGCGAAGTGGCTGGAGTCGCGTGTCGCGTGCCATGCCAAAATTGGGAATTGCAGCCATCAAACCTTTTAAATAAGGATGACTGGGGGATCGAAAGATGCTGTCTACCGGGCCCGATTCCATAATCTGTCCATGGTAGATTACAGACACTTCGTCGGCAAAATTCGCCACAACGCCTAGATCATGGGTAATCAACAGAACAGCCATTTTAAGTTCAGATTGCAGATCACGCAGTAGTTTTAGAATCTGCGCTTGTATGGTGACGTCGAGTGCGGTTGTGGGCTCATCGGCAATCAGCAACGCTGGCTCACAGACTAAAGCCATGGCGATCATGGCGCGTTGTCGCATTCCGCCCGATAACTCGAAGGAGTACATATCAAATACTTTTTCGGGATGATCAAAGCCAACCAGCCCAAGCATATGCTCGCAACGCGCCCGTTGCTCAGTCGGTGATAACAGTGTGTGTTGCTGCAATAATTCTGATATCTGATTTCCGATGGTATGCAGCGGGGAAAAAGAGGTCATTGGCTCTTGAAAAATCATGCCAATGCGTCGGCCACGAATTGATCGAATTTTACGACCGTCGTGAGGTAAGGTGACGATGTCGTGCACAGTGTCCGGTTCGGCTGGGTCGGTAAACAGAACCCGGCCCGAGACATTGGCAATTTCGGGCTGCAGCCCCATAATAACCTGACTGATCACGGACTTACCCGAGCCAGATTCACCAACCAGCGCGGTTACTTTGCCCGGTAACACACGCAGGCTTGCACCTTTCACAGCATCGATGTGGCCACTGGGCAATGGAAAGCGCACCGCAAGGTTTTCTATGCGCAGTAGGTCTGTTTTTCGATTCAACTGGTTGGTCATAACCTAATCGCTAGGTGTCTGCTCATAGGTTAGGATTAGGCACTAACTCAAGATAAAATGATCATATCAGATTGGATAGCCAGAAACACTCGATAGTATGCTCGAAAAAATGAGACTCAATGAGAGATTGGACGCCGCGGCGACGCTGCGCCAGTCGGGGCAATTCGCGGCATCGAGAGATATCCTGAATAGCCTGGCGAGTGACCCAGATATTGACCTGCTGGGCTCGCATACAGCTCTCGGCCTGCCTCGGCGACTGCAATCGGCCTTTTTAAAGCTGGCAAAAGCTGAAAAGAACGCCGTCATGAGCATCGGGTATCAATATCATCTGGTGCCACCGCCAGAGTTGATGGGCGCTTATACCCGATTTACGGGCGCACAACGTAAAGCCTTGACGAAAGTTAACCGGCTGCCAGTGCCGCACAAAATTCATCAAATTTGGATTGGTTCAAATGCACCGCCGATCGGTACTCAGGCTTGGGAGGCGCACGCCAAGGCGCAGAAGTATGATTATCAGCTGTGGAATGAGGACAATCTAAACAACTTGGGCCTGAACCAGAACCCGGTTTACACAGATATGCTGTCCAAAGGTGATTTCCCAGGCGCTGTTGATGTGGCCCGCTACGTGATTCTTGAGAAAATGGGCGGCGTGTATATAGACTGCGATTGGTACCCAACGCGCAACGATGTGGGGTTTCATGATTTTCTGCCAATGATCGGGCTAACAAGCATGGCGGAGGACATTCCTCGCAATACGGGAAAAGGTGGTCTGTTATTGGCGAATTCGATGATAGCAACACCACCGCAACACCCGGTTTTTACGCGGCTTCTCGCTGTACTTCACGATGTTATGACCGAGCTGCCCAAAGCGCCGGCTTGGTGGGCAACAGGTCCGTTAATATTTACCCTGATGTCGCGCGGCGGTTCCGTCACGCTGGCCGATTCAGATCTAGTTGCAGGCAATTTGCCGCAGGCGACACCTATAGCTGACGTGCAAAGCTGGTGTGAGCAAGCACAAGCCGATGATTTAGGCTTACTGCTAGCTTGGAAGTCCTGGGTCTGGAGATGATGCCGGTAGTAGATGATCAACTGGCACCCACTTGGCCCCAGCGTGCGCCGACGTCGTAGAAAACAGTTGTTGTAAAAATTGCCAAGCGGCATCATCGTGAACCAAATGGTGCGTCAATATGCCAATGGGTGTTTGCGTATTCTCGATCAACTCGACAATGTCTTTTACCAACTCACCTGCATCGCGACCGCCACGTGACCCGCGCCAGTCGATGATATCAACATGGGTATTCACCATGGCTATAGCACTTGATGTAGGAGCGCCGAATGTAGATAAGCCCTGAAATCCCAGCGCATTTAATTCAAGCACAATAGCCGGATCGATGCGATTCCAAGGCGGCACCAAAAGCGGTACAAAGTTCGGCGCATGCTGTTGTGCAAGAAGCGTATATCCACGTTTTAGTTCTGAAACTACTTCATTTAAAGGTCGATGCAATCCGAGCTCTTGTTTTTTTTCATCATCTGGGGCGTAGTTATCGTGCGACCATCCGTGCACAGCAACAGCGACATGCTCGGTTGTGAAAAGCCGTTGCGCCAGTGCATCACTTGAGCGAGCCGGAATAATCGCTAAGGTGCATGGAATTGCATAGCGTTCAGTTAAAGTAAGTAAGTCTTCGAGTGGCTGAGTTGGCTCCACTGCATCATCATCTCGCAACCAAAACTGTACGGGATCGCCGGCCTGTTCACGACTGTTCAATGCATACATCAAAGGGGCAAGAATCAAGGGGTTCATTTGAGCACTGTGCGTCATGTTGTTAGTCCAGCGTATTCTTGCAATATCTTATTCAGCGTTTGACCCGCTTTGGCAATGCCGTGATTATCGAGCACGTGTGAGCGAGCCTGGCGAGACAGGCGCAGACGTGTCGGTTCATCGTCCAGCAATTTCTCTATGGCTGCTGCAAAGGCTTTGTTATCGCCCATGGGTGTCAGAACACCACTGTAATTGGCATCGACAACCTCAGGCACACCTGCGTTATCAAAGGCGACGACGGGTAATCCAGCAGCTTGTGCTTCGAGATAAGCTAAGCCATAGGCTTCCGCGCATCCTGGCCATACATAGACAGTGGAACGAGCAAACAACAGCGCAATCTCATTGCGTTGTAGCCGCCCATGCCATTGAATTCGACCTGCAGGGAAACGGTCAAATAAGGCCTCTACTTCGGCGCGCATTGGACCGTCACCAACCACAGACAATGTCCAAGGTTTGTGCAACAACTGTTGCAGGGCTGCAGCTAAATGCGTGTAGCTATCCATCTTATCGCCAGAGCGCATCATCGCAACGGTAACCAGCTTGGGCACGGCGGGGTGGTTAGCGGTATAAGAAAAGTCCCTTGAATCAATAAATGGAGACAAGGTGGCAAGCTTGGCTGACGCGGAAGCTTGACGAAGCCCTGATTTGTCTCGTTCAGTAAAACAGATATTCACAGCGGCATAGTTGATTGAGCTAAGCACCTGCTGTTGCAACGACGCCCAATCACCGTGAGCACGTCGTTGAGAGTAACTGGCTTCTGCGCTGACGTAGGCCATGTTGAAGCGCTTACACAACTCAGGCCCGATCAAGTCGGGTGATTTATAATACGGGTGATAACAAAACCACAACGCTGGCGGACTCTGTTCCAACCAAACTTGCGTCAATCGTTCGATTTCAGATTGCGCCTGAATCTTCAGGTTTTCAACCACAGATGAGTTGGCAGGTTCTTTCACAAAAACTCGAAGCCTGGATGCAACGTCTACTTGATAACCCTGAGAGGTCATGCAATCGATCAACAGTCGCGCCATCAATCGATCACCTGACGGGATTTCATGATCAGGTGGTTTTAACGGGGCATAAAACGCGATTCTTTCGTTAGTCACATCGGCTCGGATTTTTAGGGCTTGATTGCGGTAAGGTATTGCGAAACGCACCTATCATCCCATGAAAATTAGAATAAATGGTTGATCTACCCGCTATCGCTGTCATCGCTGACGCGCATTTTCACGATATCGACAGTGATTATGGAATCGCTTGCACCACTATCAACGATGGCAAGCGCTTGAGCTTGCGAAGCTGGAAGGACACGCGCAGGTCTTCACGCGTATTTAATGAAAGTAAAGATGCACTGATCACCGCATTGAGCGATATTCAACAACGCGGCATTGGGCATGTGGTGTTACTCGGTGATTACACTGATGATGGACAGATAGAATCGACCCGGCGTTTTGCCAACCTCATCCAACATTATCGAAGTAACTACGGCATCGCCTTTTATGCCATTCCGGGTAACCACGATTGTTACGGTCCTGTCGGTAAGCATCAGTCAACTCGTTTTGTGACGGCGCCTGGCGAAAGTGTGCTTGTGACCAGCGATGCAGAGATTGCGGCAACAGAAAGTGATACATCCGTGTTGACGCAGAACATGTACTGCGAGGGAACGCCAGCAGCCTTGTTGCCTATGGCGAAGTTCGGATTATTTAAACAGCCCGAGTATCGCTATTGGGAAACCCCGTTTGGGCAATCTGATTCACCGGAGTCACGCATGTTCGATGCGCACTCGGCCGATGGATCGGTTGTGCACTCTCTCATGGATTCGTCCTATCTTGTCGAACCCTGCGATGGTCTTTGGTTACTAATGATAGACGCCAATGTATTTGAACCTCGTAATGGTAGAACGGATCGCGCACGAAAAAATACCTTTTACAATAGTTCCGACGCAGGATGGAATTCTGTCCTGCAAGTTAAACCGTTTCTAATTGATTGGATCAAGGATGTCTGTGTTCGGGCAGAATCTTCCAGCAAGCACCTGTTGGCATTTTCGCACTACCCGATGATTGATTCCATCGATACGCTAGGGGCTGAGTCCCGGCTTTTTGGCAACAGTGAAGTCGCTCGACGTACGCCGGAAAGCACAGTTGCAGATGCATTGGCTGCAACGGGGTTGCGATTGCACTTCAGTGGTCATATGCACGTGAACAATGAAGCGCATGCAAAAATTGATGAACGGGTACTTAGCGATATAGCAGTGCCGTCGCTGGTGGGGTTTCCAGCTGCTTACAAAATTATTCAGCCCTCAGCACAAACAACTCGAATAACCACAGTGCCGATCGACTCGATGCCTATCGACCCGACACTGATCAAGGCGTATAGAGACGAGAATAAAACGTCTGGCAATAAAGATGAAGCAGCCTTGGATGCCAAGACCTACGGTGAATTTTTGAATAGAAAAATGCACACGCGAGTGAAGCATAATTTTTTAGAAAAAGATTGGCCTGAAGACATAGCATGTCAAATTGATAAGACCACAGCCGCTGATCTCTTCTACTTTCTACTCATCCAAAAAAATGGTATGCCTGAGATTAAATTCGGCCCAATGAACGGCTTGGTAACATCAGAATTGCAAAATGGTTTTGATGAACACGCTGCACGCTTCCAATTGACACGCAGCGAGTTCGAGCACTGCTCGATGATGGGTCTGATAGAGGACTGGTACCGACTACGACTAGCCGGTCCACTGGCAGGTGCGTATATAAGTGCCCGTAGTTTTAAGCTTTACACTTGTTTGGCTGACACCGTAACAAAGCCAAAGTCCGGTGTGATAAATACACACACAGAATTTTTCAGCTTGTTTCTCAGTGTATTCAAACACGCCATAGAAAGTGTGGACTTTGCAGCTACGGGCACTGAATTTGAGAGACTAAATGATTAAGTACGTTCGGTCACTTGAACAACGTGGTAGCCGAATTGTGTTTTGATCGGGCCTTGCACGTCACCAACATTACCTTGAAAACAGGCAGTATCGAATTCAGGCACCATTTGGCCGGGACTGAATGTGCCTAAATCACCACCTGATTTGCCAGATGGGCAAGAAGAATGTTGCTTGGCGAGATCAGCGAATTCCGCGCCGCCGTTAATTTCTTTGATGATGTCTGCACATTTTGATTCGCTGTCGACCAATATGTGGCGGGCAGTGGCTTTACTCATGATTTGGGTTTCCAAATTCCAAAGGCTTCCTGTGGCGGAGGCGGTGGTGGTGGCTTAGCTTGCGCTGATTGTTTAGCAACATCATCAGCAACATGCTGGATAAAAGCACCGAGGTTATCGATGATTTCAGATTTTTGTTGTGCTGGAATTTCTTGCTGACCCAGTAAAAAACCAATCGTGGCAGCCAAGTACTGCGAGGTAACCCCTGGGTCAGATGCGCTTTGATCGTGCTGGGTTAAAACGGCTTGAATGTCCTGAACAAGTTTTGCTGAAAGCTGAAGTTCACTCATGCGAAATATAGATTGCCTTTACGTGTCGTGACTACGTTACCAGAACTGTTGCTTGTGCGCTGTTGACCAGTGCTCAGAGTCTCGTCTGGCTGGCTGGTGAGGCGAACTTTTCCGCACAACGGGCAGCTATGCCACTGAGTGCAAGAGTTGGCACCGGTTTCTTGTTTGTCGAGTACCATCAAGGAGCTGCAGCCGTGACATTTCATAGTAGTGTTCGCGTGCTCTAGTCGCTTATATTGTAAGCGGTTTGGAATTCAAATACTGTTTAAAGATTTACCAAGTGGGGTGGATTATCCGCACTTGGAATCGCCGCAGTTCAGACAAGTGGCGCAGCCATCGCGAACCATCACAGCTTTGTGATTGCATTTGCTGCAGTGAGTAGCATTGGCTTGCCAAGATTCTTCGGCCGGTGCGTCAGCATTTGTTGACTGTGCGCTGTTTGCATCGCCAGCAAGTTCAGCCTTTTTCTCATCTATCAACTTCTGTTGCGTTGAGTCGAGTTCAGGTTGTTGCAGCATGCCAATTTCAGTTAAGTGTTGCTCGATGACATTGCCTAATTCAGCAATGATCGAAGGCATGTATTTGCCTTTGTTCCAGTAGCCACCACGTGGGTCGAATACCGACTTGAGCTCTTCTACCAAGAAGGTGATATCACCGCCTTTACGAAACACAGCAGACATGATGAGGGTGAGTGCAACAATCCATTGGTAGTGTTCCAAGTTCTTCGAGTTGATAAACACTTCGAATGGACGACGATGCTCGTGCTCAGTACCTTCATTCAGGATGACATCGTTTATTGTGATGTACATCGCATGGCTGGATACATGTTCGGGTACCGACAATTTGTAGGTAGAGCCGATCAGCTTTTCAGGTCGTTGCAGGGTCTCGTGCATTTGGATCACATCGGCTTTTGCCGGTGTAGCTTTAGCCAATTCTGCCACAGACTGTTCTTTATTTGCTGTGTTGCTCGATTCGTTGTTGGCAACGTTAAATCCAACGATTTTCTTACTGATTTTCATAGTCATTCCTTGTGCAATTTAAAGAGGTTTAGAACTTGCCGTAATAGCCTTCTTTAAGTGCATCGTAAAGATTAGCGGCGGTGTGTGTTTCACCGTCGTATTCAATTTCTTCGTTACCTTTCACGCTAACAATCGAGCCGTCGTCGAGGGTGAATTGGTATTCGGTGTTTTCGAGATCCTGCTCTTTAACCAACACGCCCTGGAAGTTTTCCGGGTTAAAGCGAAAAGTGGTGCAACCTTTTAAACCCTGATCGTAGGCCTGCATGTAAATGTCTTTGAATTGCTCGAATGCAAAGTCAGTGGGTACGTTCGCTGTTTTAGAAATGGATGAGTCAATCCATTTTTGTGCAGCTGCTTGTACCGATACATGTTGCTCAGGTTTGATATCGTCTGCAGCAATAAAGTAATCAGGCAATTGCGCATTTTCATCTTCGCTATACGGCATAGCATCGGCATTCACTAAAGAGCGATAAGCCAGCAATTCAAATGAATGCACATCGACTTTTTCTTTGGTCTTGCGTCCTTCACGAATAACATTGCGTGAGTAATGGTGAGCAAAGCTTGGTTCGATACCATTACTGGCATTGTTCGCTAATGACAATGCTATGGTGCCTGTTGGTGCGATAGAGCTGTGGTGAGTAAAGCGCGCACCTTGTTCTGCTAAGGCTTCAACCAATGCTGGGTCGACTTCTGCAATGCGTTGCATGTAACGGCTGTATTTGGCATGTAAAACTTTGCCCGATACTTTGTCGCCAATAACGTAACCATCGGCTTTCATTTCTGGTCGCTTACGCAGCATTTCACCGGTGACCTCGAAAGTTTCGTTCATGATAGGCGCGGCGCCTTTTTCTTTTGATAATTCAAGTGCTGCACGCCAGCCGTTAACAGCCAGTTCGCGGGTCACTTTTTCAGTGAACGCTAGCGACTCTTCACTGCCGTATTTCATGCCCATCAGAGTCATGGTTGAACCTAGGCCTAAGTAACCCATGCCATGACGACGCTTACGTAGAATTTCGTCGCGCTGCTTGCCCAGCGGAAGGCCATTAATCTCAACTACGTTGTCGAGCATGCGAGTAAAAATACTGACCGTGTCGTTAAAGCGTTCCCAGTCAAAACGTGCCTTGTCGGTAAATGGGTCGACGACGAATCGCGTAAGGTTCACTGAGCCTAATAAACAAGCGCCATACGGTGGTAGTGGTTGTTCACCGCAAGGGTTGGTTGCCCGAATGGTTTCATCAAACCAGTTGTTGTTCATCTCATTAACCTTATCAATGAGAATAAAACCAGGTTCTGCAAAGTCATAAGTGGAGCTCATGATCAAGTCCCACAAACGCTTGGCTGGCAAGGTTTTATAAATGCGGCACGCGACTAAACCTTCTACGTTGACAACCGCATCTTTATGGTTTGGCCAATCGCGCCATACCACTTGATCTGGGTCGTCTAACCGGATATCGCCATCGTCGAGTTCTTTTTGGCGTAGAGGAAAAGCTAGCTGCCATTGTTCATCGGCTTTAACCGCTTGAATGAAATCCTCAGTGATTAACAAAGACAAGTTGAACTGGCGTAGTCGACCATCTTCACGCTTGGCTTTGATGAATTCGAGCACATCGGGGTGACGCACATCAAAGGTGCCCATTTGTGCACCACGACGACCACCGGCGGACGACACGGTGAAACACATCTTGTCGAAGATATCCATGAACGACAAAGGCCCGGATGTGTAGGCACCAGCGCCGGACACATAAGCGCCACGAGGGCGCAAGGTCGAGAAGTCGTAACCAATGCCGCAGCCAGCTTTGAGCGTTAAGCCTGCTTCGTGGACCTTGTGCAGGATGTCGTCCATGGAGTCGCTGATCGTGCCAGATACGGTGCAGTTAATGGTTGAGGTGGCTGGCTTGTGCGCCAGAGCACCGGCGTTTGACGTGATGCGCCCAGCTGGGATTGCACCCTGTTCAAGCGCCCACACAAACTTTGCGTACCAATGGCGCTGATCATTCTCGTTCTGCTCTACCTCTGAGAGCGCTTTCGCGACGCGGTGAAAGGTGTCTGTGATGGTTTGGTCAACGTTTTCGCCATCCTTGGTTTTCAGGCGATATTTTTTGTCCCAGATATCTAAGGATGTTTCTTGTAACGGGAGCTTTGATAGCTCGCCTGCTACCGGCGATGTGCTGGAGATTGAGGAATCTCCGGATTTGCGTAAAGGCTGCACGTCTACTGTACTCATTTAAGACCATATCTCCATAAAGAGAGCGCTCGTCAACCATGCCGGGCGCTCTATATTGTAGTGTTTTGTGTTGTGCCATTCAATGGCGTAGGCACTATATGTAGTGCTTATATAGCAATTTAGTCGCTACATGTAGTGTAGTAGGCGTTAATCCAAATACAAATGACAGATTTGCCTTAATGTAATTCGAGCACAGCAATTCGTGAGCGAGATACAGCGCGAGTGATTGATAACAAGATCATTGATCGCGGTCGCGCAGTCTAAAACTGTGACGCAGTTGGGTCAAGGGCTAAACCACCATATCTAGTGTTTAATTGTAAATCGAGTGGTAAATAAATCTACATATAGTAGTTAGCGTGTATGAAACGGCGGATAAGCTGTGGATAAGTCGTGTAAAACTGATCGTAATGTTCAATTGTGCGCCAGTCGCCGATTTTTTTATCCGCCACGACCCCCACCGTAAGGGCGTGTTGTTCAAATAGTGCAAATCACTGCACAATATTTCAGCTCTTTAGCGACAAAACCGGAAGCGGGGCGGCAAAATCACTTCAATCCGCTAGTCACGGGTAATTAGGCGAATTAAAGTAGCCCCATCAAAACAAGATCGGTTGACCCGACGGAGAGATAATATGTTCAGTTTTTTTGATAAATCTAAGCGTACTAATCGAATAACAACACGCGTCGTTAAAAGCAACCGATGGATTAGCAGCAACCAACTTAAAGTGGGTATGTACGTTCGTGAGCTGGATTGCCCATGGGAAGACACACACTTTATGTTTCAAGGCTTTGTAATCGACAGTCAGGATTTACTTGAGGACGTACAGGCCGTCGCTCAGAGTGTTTGTATCGAGTCTGAAAAAATGGCTATGATTTCTTCTGGTGACACTCATCGTTTATGTGCGGCCACCCGCGGCTCAGCCAGCTGATTACAGATGCGCCGACACTAGAGTTGGCGCAGCAACTAAGCTGACATTAGTGTTCACAACAACAAGGTTGCGAGCCCCAGAAAAGCGACCAGGCCAATCACATCGGTGACGGTCGTTAGCACCACCCCACCGGCTAAGGCCGGATCGATTCCGAAACGGCGCATCAACACGGGAATGAGTAAGCCTGCCACTGCTGCAAAGAGCAGATTAATCAGCAGTGCCACACCAAGTATTAATCCGATTTCCACACTGCCAAACCAAAAGTAGGTAAACGCACATACGACTGCTGCCCACGCCACGCCGTTAATAAATCCAACGCTAATTTCTCTGAGCAACAAAGCACGCGTGTTACGCCGATTGATCTGTCCCAGAGCTTGGCCGCGAATAACCAGTGTCAATGTTTGGCTACCAGCGATACCACCCATACTCGGAACCACGGTCATCAGCACGGCTAAGGTGATTACCCGATCAAGCGTTGTTTCGAATTGTGCGATAACCCACGCCGCCAACAGGGCGGTGATTAAATTCACACCCAACCAGACGGCGCGACGCTTAGCACTTCTGAGTACCGGTGAGAACGTGTCGTCTTCCTGGCTTAAACCAGCCATGCTCATAACCGACTGTTCGGCTTCTTCTCGAATCAAGTCAACCACGTCATCGATAGTCACGCGCCCTATCAGTCGGTTATTGTCATCAACCACGGGTGCTGACACTAAATCGTAATCTTCAAAGGCGCGAGAGACTTCGCTATCTGGGGTGAGAACATGCAGTGGTTCGATCGTGTTTTCTGCCACCTCCGAGACCAGGGTGCCGCTACTTGATGTGAGCAAATTGCGAATCGATAGTTCACCAAGATAGCGACCATATAAATCAACCACCCACAGGCGGTTGGTGTGTTTGGGCATATCACCACGACGCCGTAAGTAACGTAACACGACATCCAAAGTCACATCACCACGCACAGTGATGATATCAACGTTCATTAAACCACCGGCGCTGTCTTCGGGGTACGACAACACTTGCTCAAGGCGGTCACGGTCTTGCCGACCCATGCCAGCGAGTAAGTCCGCGGTGAGTTTTTCTGGCAATGACTGACAGAAATCAGCCAAGTCATCAAGGTCAAGTTGTTCGGAAGCCTGTTGCAGTTCTTCAAAGTCCATTTGCTGAACCAGGTCGCCGCGCACTTCCTCATGCACTTCCATCAACACTTCACCTTCAACGGTGGTATCTACCAAGTCCCACAATATGCGACGACGAGACGTAGGCAGTGATTCGAGTGCATCAGCAATTTCTGCAGGGTGCATGGCTTGCATGACTTGGCGTGCAGCAGTGAACGAGCCCTCGTGAATATTATCCGCAAGCTCGGTTTGCTGATTGTGATTGTCGCTATCGCTCACGCTATATCCATCGTTAGGCTTGCGCAGGTGCTAGCCGCGGTTGATGCGTTCTAGCAAGGAATTCTGTTCTTCACTGTCGCTGGTTTTCATAAGTGCTGTGCTGAAGCGTCGAACGCGTACACGGCGGGCGTTGATAAGGCTGTGTTTTACCGCCAGCAAGGAGTTGGGCGGCATACTAAATTCAGACAAGCCGAGCCCAAGTAACACGCGTACGAAGCGCGTGTCGCTGGCCATGTCGCCACAGAGTGTGACTGGGATGTTGGCTTTTTGACCTGCATCAATCGTGTGTTTGATCAACTGTAAAACGGCTGGGTGCAGTGGGTCATAGAGATAGTTCACTTGGTCATCAATACGGTCGATAGCCAATGTGTATTGAATAAGGTCGTTGGTACCAATGGATAAAAAATCTAATACTTGCGCAAACTGATCCGCCGCGATGGCGGCCGCCGGTGTTTCAACCATGCCGCCAATGGGTATGTTTTGTTCAAACTCAATGCCTTCTTCAGTCAGCGCCTCTTTCACGGAATCGATAAGGCTTAGCGTTTGCTTAACTTCTGCAACGTTTGTGAGCATCGGCAATAAAATTTGCAGCGGGCCACGTGCGGATGCACGCAAGATGGCGCGTAGCTGCGTAATGAACAAACTTGGTTCATTTAGGCATAACCGAATGCCACGCAGGCCCATTGCCGGGTTGTGCGCCAGTGGTCCGCTGGGAAAAATGTGCGTGTGGGCAAAATCTTTGTCGGCGCCAAGATCAGCGGTTCTAATAGTGAGCATGGAACCTTTTAACGATCGCAGTACCTTGGTGTAATTTTTAAAATGCTCTTGTTCGGTTGGAAGTTGCTCCCGATTTAGATACAAAAACTCGGTGCGGTATAAGCCCACACCATCGGCATTGACACGTCGCACCGCTTTTAAATCATCTTCAATCTCAATGTTTGCACTCAACCGTAACTTAACGCCATCTTGTGTGACGGCAGGTTCATCGACCAGTTTGTTTAAGTCGCGCTTTTGTTGTTTAAAGCTCTTTTGTTGTTTGCGTACCTCGCTGAGCATTTCAGTTGTAGGTTCGGCGAGTAGCATGCCGCGTTTGCCATCAAGCGTTAGTTCCTCGCCAGCTTTTACATACTGGCGAATGTTGTGCACGCCAACAATGGCCGGGATGCCCAAACTGCGAGCAAGGATAGCGGTGTGAGAGAGCTGACCACCGGTTTCAGTGACAAAACCTGCAACACCCTGGTTCTGCATTAACACGGTATCGGCCGGGGTTAAGTCATCGGCAATGACAATTTGGCCTTTCCAGCTATCGGTCGTGCTGGCCTCTTCACCGGTATCGAGTGCGCGCAGTACGGCGTCGATGACATGGTTTACATCGTCGATGCGCGTAGCCAGGTATTCATCTTCCATCGAACCGAAGACTTTGGCCATGGCTTCGCGTTGCTGCTGTAAGGCCGCTTCCGCATTGCAATGCTCGGCTTTAATGATATCGATGGGCGTGTCGCTTAATAGGCCATCGTCGAGCATGAGTATGTGGGTTTCGATAAACGCGCTGATATCGCTCGGTGCATCTTTTGGGATGTTATCGCGAGCGGTAAGCAGGTCGGCCTTGGCAATCTTTATAGCGCGCCGTAACCTGCGGCATTCGGCTGGAATTTGTTTTTTTGTAAGCTTTCGAGCGGTGACGTCAACTTGATTTCGATGCAATACATGCGCTTCACCAATAGCGAAGCCTTTTGAAACACCGATGCCGTTGAACATGAGTGTCATGGGAGTGTTATTCGTCCTCGTCGAAGTACCGGTTTATTAAATCTTCAATTGCATCGATTGCAGCCTGTTCATCAGGGCCATCGGCGTACAGTGTAACCAGGCTGCCACAACTGGCTGCAAGCATCATGACACCCATGATACTTTTGCTGTTGACCTTTTGGCTGTCTTTTTCTATCTCAATGCTGGATTCAAAGCTTGCACTGAGTTTAACCAGTTTAGCAGCAGCACGGGCGTGTAAGCCCAATTTATTAATGATGCTTATTTCACGACTGATCACGGTACTGTCCTCAGCTAATTTCCCGATGACGGATAGACACATTTTCGCGTTTGTCGGAAAAATGCGCTGCCAGCATTTCGCATAAATAGACTGATCGATGTCGCCCACCCGTGCAACCGATTGACACTGTCAGGTAGGAGCGGTTTTCACCTTCAAAACTTGGCAGCCAACGCGATATATAGCCTTGTATATCAATAAACATATCTTGTACGTTTTGTTGTGCACCTAAAAAATCAATGATCGGTTCATCCCGACCAGTAAATTCGCGCAAACTTGGCTCCCAATAGGGGTTAGGCAAGCAGCGAACATCGAACATAAAGTCGGTGCTGGCGGGCTGGCCATGTTTAAAGCCAAAGGATTGAAAAATTAGCGATAACTGGGCAGATGATTTGCCCAATACATCAGTACTGATGATGTTTCGCAACTGATGCAAATTCAGTAACGAGGTGTCTATGACCAAGTCGGCTTCGTGCTTTACGCCCGATAGCAGGGCTATTTCATTATCAATGGCGGTAATAAGCGGTACTTCGTTAAAACTCAATGGGTGTTTACGACGAGTTTCGCTGAAGCGTGTGGATAATGTTTGTCGCGACGTATCCAAAAAAAGCACATCGGTTTGTAAGTCTGATCGAGCATGCAAGGACTTAAGCACCGTTAAAAATTCATCGGGCGTGTTGTGTTCGCCACGCATATCGATGCCGATGGCGAGTTTT
>CALHOU010000175.1 GCA_938035945.1 uncultured Granulosicoccaceae bacterium | reverse complement strand
ATTATTTGCGATGAAGTTACGTCCGCGCTTGATCAAATAGTGCAGGAAGGGATATTAAAACTATTGCTGCGCTTACAAGATGAATTTGGAATTAGCTACTTGTTCATTACCCATGATATTGCAACGGTCAAAGCTATTTCTGATGAAATTGTTGTTATGTATCAAGGTGAAGTCGTAGAACAAGGGCTCAAGAGCGACATTTTGTCACCACCACACCCTGAATACACGCAATTGCTGCTCTCATCGGTACCGGAAATGGATCCTGACTGGCTGACGAATTTGTTAGCATCACGTACAAGCTAATATTTTAGAAGGTGTAAGCCTATGTCGACCCCTGCTGAGAAGGTAGAGTTATTTCGTTCGCTGCACGTTGCAGGCACCCCCATTGTTTTGTTCAACGTTTGGGACACAGGAAGTGCAAAGGCAGTAGCTGCATCAGGCGCACAAGCTTTAGCTACAGGTAGCGCACCTGTTGCTATGGCTCAGGGCTTTACTGATGGCGAAAATATTCCGCTCAGCTCTGCGTTACTTAACATTGAGCGCATTATCGAAGCAACCGAATTACCCGTCACCATGGATTTAGAAGGTGGCTACGGTGCAGACACGGCTACTATCGCCGATACTGTGTCTCAAGCCATGAGTCGCGGCATTGTTGGTTTTAACTTTGAAGATCAAATTGTCGGTGGTGAAGGGCTGTATACCATTGAAAAACAAGTTGAGCGGGTTGCAGCCGCAAAAACTGCGGCTGGTGCAAACAGTTTTGTTAATGCACGAACCGATATCTTTTTAAAGGCAAAGCCGGATACGCATACGCAGACGATGTTGGATGACGCGATCGAGCGCGCACAAGCATATAAAGACGCTGGCGCTGACGGTTTTTTTGCGCCGGGGCTTGCGAATGAAGAATTTATTAAAACCTTGTGTGCCAACGTCGATATACCGGTTAACATTATTGCTTTGCCCTATGTTCCACCAAACCATGTCTTGGCCAAAGCTGGGGTAGCTCGTATTAGCTATGGGCCGGTGCCTTATCTAAAAATGATGAAATCACTTCAAACTGCTGCTACCGAAGCGCTCGATATTGGCGCATGAGTGAAAAAACACCCAAGGTTTCGAAACCCACTCGCTTCGAACAGCAATGGCAATATCGACCCGCTGAACCAATACGCACCTCCCCCTTGTTCGAACTGCCACTGAACATAAAGTCGATAGTACTGTGGATAGCCAATAGATGGTTCGTGTTTGGTGAGAATGTGATCGTTGTTGGCCTTGCTGTGTTGACTTGGTTCTATCTACAACCGCCGCTGGAACAAACTCAACAACTCGAATTTGGCTGGATAGCCAAAATGTATGTTCGCAACTTTGTATTAATTTGCCTGGTTGCAGGCGGTCTGCATTATCTTTTGCACGTTAGAAAATCGCAGGGTGAGAAATTAAAATTTGACCCCCGCGAGCTGAAAGACAAGGGCAAGAAATATTCATTTAATAACCAATTGCGCGACAATATCTTCTGGACCCTGGCCAGTGGTGTGTTTTTTTGGACTGCCTACGAAGCGCTCATGTTATGGAGTATGGCCAACGGTTATGTGCCTAAGTTGCTATGGAGCGAGCACCCAATATGGTTTGTGCTTTTGTTTTTCCTGAGCAATCTATGGATATCGTTTCACTTTTACTGGATTCATCGATTCTTGCATTGGCCACCAATGTATAAGCTTGCACACGCTTTGCATCATCGAAATACCAACATAGGACCATGGTCGGGTTTCTCCATGCACCCAATCGAGCATCTGTTGTTTTTGAGTAGCGTGCTTATCCATTGGATTGTGGCCGCACACCCCATTCATATTATCTACCATCTCCAACACCAAGCATTAACCGCCGCCACGTCGCACGCCGGCTTCGAGAACTTTCTGATTAAAGATAAGCAGCGATTGGCGCTAGGTAATTTTCATCATCAGATGCATCACCGTTACTTTGATTGTAATTACGGAAATTTAGAAGTGCCTTGGGATAAACTGTTCGGCTCGTTTCATGATGGCACCAATGGTTCACATGAAGAGTTTCTATCTCAAAGGCGTAAGCGCTTAGTTTAGCTCACACGCTTTTGAGTTTATCGACCCGAACGACTTCGCTTAATGCAGCCGCGATAATCAGCGTGGTGCCAATTATTTCTATCCAACCAAAGCGCTCCCCAAGTAGCAAAGCACTCGATGCGACTGCTGCGATCACTTCTAAGGTGAGTAAAAAACTCATCATTGCTGGCGGTATTTGGGTGGCGCCCCAAAGTGTAATTGCGGAAACGGGCACCAAATAGAACAACCCGAGTAGGCTTGCGGCCAATAAAAACATCGGCCAACGGTTTTGCAGCAGCACAAGATCGCCTGCATTTATTCCTCCGCCAAGCATCATGGCCGAACCCGCGATCACGATGGCGCCGAGGAAACTGGCGGTGGTCATCGCTGGAACACTGATCTTTTGGGAGGAAAACATGAGCGCTGACCCGACCGACCAGCTGAGCCCTGCAAACAATGCTAACCAATCACCCAATGCACCGAGACCGGCGATAGGCAGCTCGCCGCGAAAAATCACCACAATACCCAGAAACGAAAACAGTAAACCGAGCACACTGTTGATGCTGAGCCTGCGTCGAAAGAATACGCATTCGATTATCGTGCTCCACGCTGGCGCAAGATAAAACAACAGCACCACCCTAACAATTTCTGTGTAAGTCAAAGCGATGCCATAAAGGGCAAAAGCACTGCCAATGCCGAGTGCGCCCAACACATGTCGCCAGCCAATTTTTCCAATCGTGCCGATGAACAAGAACGGCACAGATGCAAGCAATCCGGTTATGCCCAGGAACAGAGAAATGGAGACAGCCGATAGCCCTACGTCTTCCAGTGCGCGAACAGGCATCCAATACAATCCCCAAAGTACTGCACTAACACAAACGAGACCAATGGCTCTGGGTGCGACAGCTGTCATTTTATGGGGATTCGATATTCACAGAAGTTCATATTGTATAACAGGTGGACACACATGTTTACACCGCTATGAAGCAATTGGTTTGAAACTGTTTAGAACCAAATACTTTCGTATTTAACGGACTATGACTGTACAAAACATCTCAATAAAAACGACCGTTCTGCTCTTGCCATTGCTCTCTGGAGTGGCTTGCACGTTTGGAGAGGGCCCTGAACTGATGCTGCCTTCGTCAAGTGAATCGGAGGCAGCTGTTATGGTTGCAGAACTTGGCAACGATGCTGAGCTGCCTCAGCAGCCTGTAGTGCCTGCACAACCGTTAACCCAAGTACCAAATCAAACATCAGTAGGCGTGATCACCGTGGTCACACCGGCGGTTCCAACGCCTCTTGATGGCGATATTCAGCAAGCATCTGTCGAGGCGCCAGTCACCGAAGCGGTTATCGCACCCGTTGATATTGCCGCCACAGGCTTGGTGCGAATACCTCGAGTTTCTACATCTGATGCGCCAAACATTGATGGGAAGCTTGTGAACTATTTGGACGACACAGAGCAATTAGCTGGTGAATGGCGAGCTGCTGTGCAGACCAATGATAGAGGTGAGCCTTTGTCGATCGACCAGCTTATGTTCCAGGTTGACGGTAGCTTTGACGGTGCTGAAGCCCATCACTGGGCCGCGATGCATGACGGCGAGTATCTGTATTTACTCATTGTTATCGACGATGCCGGTAATCACTGGCAAGATACCGATGAACTAAGAAAACCATGGAAAGACGATAGTATTGAATTGTTCTTTGATGGCAATAATAGCCAACTCGACCAGTACGATGCTGTTGATGACTTTCATTTTACAGTCAACCTTCAATCAACGCTGGGTGTGAATAACTCTAGTAGTAACTCGAACGCGATGATTCGCCAGTCCGATACCTCGGCTACATTGCCATCCGATCTAAGTTTTATAGCTGGGCCTCAGCGTGGACCGTTTAGTTCCACGATGGAACGCGGGCGAAAGGATATTTATGAATTCCGAATTAAATTATCGGAACTGAATATTCAGATGGGATCGCTGTTCGGTATTGAATTTCAATTTAACGATGATGATAATGGTGGTTCACGTGATCGCAAATGGGCATGGGCCCACCCGCAGGGCAGCAATGCTGACAATGATTACACTTGGCAAAACCCGAGCATGATGGGTCGCGCCATGCTCATGCGCTAACTTATTACTTGCGCCTGGGTTTGGTGCCACTTGCCGTGGATTTTTTACCGAAGATAAACATAATGATATTGGCAAGCACTGCTGGCATAACCAAATACACAATCAGCACGGTAATAAAATAGCGTTGCAGGTATACCAATTCCCAGTAGCTGGAGTCTTGATTTAAGAATGACGCCATCATCGCTACAAGCACATAGATAACGCCTGCCATCATGGCCGATACCAGGGAACCACCAACCAGGTTCCAGAAGAATCCTGAGATTCCACCGCCCGAGTTATCCTGCGCTCTGCTGTGTGCTGACATGGGTTTACAACATCCTTTAATCGCTATCCCCCGTATCGTCGCTGGCAACCGTGATATTGAGTGGCCCTCAACCAGAACGGTGACTGAGTCGCAAAAATGTTGGTATTCCTGTGTCAGTTGAGTGCTAGGACGTGCCAGCAGTCTCCTGATAAAGCTTCTGCACAGCCGCGTGACGTGCAACCGCCTCAGCCGCGAAGTCCGCAACCGCAGGAACGTCTGCTCCGAAATGCTTAAACCGGTCTTCTCCCCGAACCAATATAGCGGTGTCCATGTCGTGCTTTGTTTGTCGAACATGGGGTGCGATATATTGAACGTTCAATCCGATGCGACGATCGTCGCTGTTGTTGGGCATGGACGCATGCAAGGTCCAGCCGTGATGAAATGAAGCTTCGCCGGGTTGTAATGGGCATAGCACACCATCGTCTTCGCCCAGGCCTGCAACGGTTTGTCCTTGCAACAGAACATTGTTTTTATCGTCGGTTGGTTGATGTTCTACCCGCCCTTGCGTGTGACTCGCAGGAATCATCTTCATGCAACCACTTTGTTCATTTGCATCAGATAGTGCGAGCCACATGGTTACTTGATCATCGTCACTCAAACCCCAGTAGGTTAAGTCTTGATGCCAGCTCACGTGCGACTTTGTGTGTGGTTCTTTAATAATATACGTGACGTTGAACAGGAGTATGTCAGGGCCTATTAATTGTTCAACAATGTCTAGCGCTTGAGGCAGGGTAGCAAGTTCAAAAGGCGATGGAAGTAGCGTGTGTATTTTGGTTAGGTAATGCAAACTACCTTGTTCGGATTCAATAGCTTCAAGCTTGCCTCTATGTTGCTTGGCAAGTTCTTCGTCCACTATGCGTATGCCTGAGACATAGCCATCTTCGTTGTATTGTTCAGTGACTTGTGTGGTCATACTAGAAGAATCCTAATCGAATATTGCATTTAAAACACTGGAATGCTTATTGGCCGGTAAAACGTGGTTTTCGCTTTTCGTTGAAAGCCTGCACACCTTCACGTCTGTCAACGGTTGGCACACATCGGTTATAAGCTTCAATTTCAAAAGCGAGTCCATCGCTTAAACTCATCTGTAGTCCCTTGTGGATTGACTGTTTGGCTTGACGTACGGCTATCGGTGCATTGTCCGCAATCGATGTTGCAACCTGTAAGGTTTCTTCCATGAGTTTATCGGCTGGGTATAGTGCGTTCGCTAGTCCCCAGTCAAGTGCTTGTTGCGCGTTGAAAACTTTGCCGGTCAATATTAATTCCTTGGCGCGTTTCTCGCCAATGCTTCTAGCGAGCGTTTGCGTACCACCGGCTCCGGGAATAATGCCAAGCTTGACCTCGGTTTGAGCAAAGCGCGCAGTATCAGCAACGTAAATAAAATCTAGAGCTGCAACGATTTCGCATCCACCCCCATAGGCGGCGCCGTTTATGGCACCAATAACTGGAACAGGGCAGCCAATGATTGCACGTACCATGCGTTCATAAATTAGATGCTGCGCTTGCCATTGTTCATCACTCATGCCATTGCGCTCTTTTAAGTCACCACCGGCACAAAAGGCCTTGTCACCAGCGCCAGTTAATATCACGGAGCGAATATCGAAGGTGCTTAACGCTAAAGATTCAAATATGTTCGTTAGGTCTTGCGCCATTTGTGTGTTGAACGCATTGGCTGCCTCAGGCCTGTTTAAGGTAACCGTCAGAACATGCTGCCCCGTTATTTCAATCTTGACTGTGTCCGTGGATTTCATCATGCGATTTATCTGTCAGTTTGCGAACGTGTTAGGGCAGCGAGCCGTCTAGTCGAAATTCTATACCTTTATGTGCCGAATGCAATTAATGCCAGAGCGTATTGCGACACGGATTTGTCGCAGATATGCATTAACGATGCAGAATTAGGTCTTTCGATATCCCTATGTGAGGGCTACAATCGAGCAATACCTGTGCGGCGGAGAAGCTCAATGAGCAGTCCATTATCAAGCGACCATTACAGCGATCTACGCAAGATCGATCCCACGCAAGGGCCGATACTTGGCGATGGCTCTCCTAATGATGGCGATAGAATTGAAATTGGTCCAACGCAGTTGGCATTTTCTGAATGGTCGGAGGCTGGTTTGGTGCTACCGAATCTTGTCGCTATGCGTGAATTTCGTTGGCAACGTTTAACCCAACATATTGTTGGTCGAGGCTACGGTGGTTTGCTGGTTTTCGATCCATTAAATATTCGGTACGCAACGGATAGTACTAACATGCAGTTGTGGAACACGCATAATCCATTTCGTGCAGTGTTAGTTTGTGCCGATGGTTACATGGTGATTTGGGATTATAAAAACTCACCATTTCTATCAACGTTCAATCCTTTGGTGAAAGAACAACGATCTGGTGCAGATCTGTTTTATTTTGATCGTGGCGACAAGGTTGATGTGGCAGCCGATGTTTTTTCTAACGAGGTACGTGTTTTAATCGAAGAGCATGGCGGAAACAACAAACGCTTAGCGGTAGATAAAATTATGCTGCATGGGCTGCGAGCTCTTGAGGCACAAGGATTTGAAATTTGTGATGGTGAAGAAGTCACTGAGAAAAGTCGCTCGATAAAAGGGCCAGACGAGATTCTGGCCATGCGTTGTGCATCGCATGCATGCGAAACAGCAGTGCAAAAAATGGAAAACTACGCGCGCTCGAGTATTCCAACTCAGCCGACTTCTGAAGATGATGTTTGGTCCGTATTACATGCGGAAAATATTAAGCGTGGTGGCGAGTGGATTGAAACCCGATTGCTGGCCTCAGGTCCGCGCACGAATCCTTGGTTTCAAGAATGTGGGCCACGTATTATTCAAAACAATGAGATCGTGAGTTTTGATACTGATCTTGTTGGTAGCTACGGTATTTGTGTGGATATCAGTCGTAGTTGGTGGGTGGGTGATCAAACACCGCCTGCGGATATGGTCGCTGCCATGCAACATGGGCATGAGCACATCATGCAAAACATGGACATGCTAAAGCCCGGTGTCAATATTCAAGATCTATCGCGCAATTCGCACACACTCAAGCCTGAGTATCAGAAGGGCAAGTATGGTTGTTTAATGCACGGTGTTGGTTTGTGCGATGAATGGCCACTGGTTGCTTATCCAGACAAAATGGTAGAGGGCGCATTCGACTACGAGCTTGAAGCTGGGATGGTGTTGTGTGTTGAAGCGTTAGTAAGTCCGGAAGGTGGGAATTTTTCAATAAAGCTTGAAGATCAAGTGCTGGTAACAGAAGGCGGTTATGAAAATCTAACCACCTATCCGTTCGATGAGCGCTTAATGGGCATGGTGTAGTCGTTTCGCCTTGCCGATTGAAGGTCCTTTTGTTTGCATCAGTTTGATTATGCTAATAACGTTGAGCGCGGACTTTCATCCATTTGCGCAATCAAGTGGTGGGATAAGGCAATCATCAGCTCAGCCTTTTGTGCGGCATAGGCTTCGTCTTCCCACAGATTGTTCAATTGATTTGGGTCTTCGCGTCGGTTATACAGCTCGCCCCAGTCTTCATCTTTGTATAGGGCTAAGTGCCAGTCGTTGGTAACTAATACGCGCACCCGTGCCGGTGGGTCAAAGCCCATGCGCTTACCACCGTCGTTGAATTCAATCAGTAGTGAATCTCGAGGGCCTTGCTTGCCTTGGGTAGAAGGTATAAAGCTCTTACCTTGCATACCAAAGTAGGGCAAAATACCCGCCCGCTCTAAAATGCTCGGTGCTATATCAACGGTAGAGGCTAAAGTATCAGCCACATGCGCTTGTCGCTGTAGTGGGTCAGACCAGATCATCGGCACCCGAGTAATACTTTCTTTTGGCCAAGCGCCTTTTAACAGCAAGTTATAGTCACCAAGAAAGTCACCGTGGTCGGAATTAAAAATAATAACGGTATTGTCGTATTGCCCAGTGGCTTTTAAGGTTTCAATGATCTCGCCGATTGCATCGTCGATCATGGTGATCATGCCAGCAGTTAGTGCCATCGCTTCGCGAATGTGTTCATCACTGGCCATAAAACTAATTTGCGGAATCAATTGCCCAGCACCTGAATCAAAATCTTTTTTTGCGTTTATCAAAGGCGGCGGGGGATTCTTGTGATCGCTGTAATGAATGCTAACATCGAAATCATCCGGGCTATACATATCCCAATACTTGCCTGGTGGATTAAACGGATGATGTGGATCTGGGAAAGACACAAATGCATAAAACGGGTCAGATGAGTTTTTGCTGTTTTCAATATAGTCTTTCGCGCGATCACGTATAAACGCTGTGGGATAACTGTCTTCGGGTATAGGCGTCCGGTAAGCTTGAGGACAACTGTAATTGTGATCTATCTGGTTGTCTGGGTCGATCAGCGTTTGCCAATTATCATGTTTTTGTCGAAACCATTGTCGATAATGACCACCTGCTTTATCACCGTGGCCTGTCACCATGTCAACATGATCAAAACCGTAGTAGGGTGATGGAAACTGGTAAGCCTTATCACCGGTGTACTGCGCAGGTTGCTCATGGTCGTATCGCCCAACATCTGATTTCCAGGCCTCTTTGATCGGACCTGTTTTTTCGGCTTCAGTGCCTACAGGTGCTATGTCAGTCATTGGTTGCAAGTGGCTTTTACCAATACTCGCTGTTTTATAACCACCTGCTCGCAACACATCAACAAAGGTGTTTGCGTTTTCGGGTAATAAGCAACCGTTATAGCGCAAACCATGCACGCTGGGATAACGACCCGTCATAAAACTTGCGCGGTTAGGCATGCATACAGGCGTTGCAACAAAGAACTGATCGAAACGCGTGCCGGTGTTGGCTAGCTGATCGATGTTGGGTGTTCTTACCACTGGATGCCCGTAGCAACTAAGCCAATCCGCGCGATGCTGATCGGTCATAATGTATAAAAAGTTTGGTTGCTTGCTCATCGTTTGCTTGTGGTTGGATATTTTTTTCGAGTATTTACTTGTTGTTGAGTATTAAAGACGAATACTCTGGGCGGATAACTTTATGTCTAGTTGAAAACTGCCTTCATTGACCAACCAACGACGGATGGTGAATGTGCGAGTACCGGTCTTGTGCATTGGGTCGCCTTCGGCCAAGGCTGTTGCTGCTTCCAGTGATTCAGCGCGGTACACAATCATACCAACTCCTTCCATAAGCTCACCCGAAAGATCTGATAGAGGACCGGCCATCACCAGGCGACCTTGTTGTTCTTGTTCCGCTTGATAGGCCAAGTGCGCAGGCAAATTCTCTTTTAGCGCCTCGGGGGATTTGGCCGGGGTGCTAACCACAGCATACAGCTCTAAGGCAAGGGAACCGCGCTCTTGTGCGGCTTGCTTGTATTCGGACCATGCAGGCATGAAAACCTCTCCACATTAAAAATATCGATATTAATTGACAAACTAACAAATAATCGTCAAAAATCAAACCTGTCATTTTCTAATAAGAACGAATTCGAATGAGATTTCTAGTCGGTACCGCCGCTTCTGATAAAGGCCAGTCTCCCAGTGTGTATGTTGTTGCTGACGACAAGGCCGTCAATTTAACCGCGCTGGACAACAGCATCGGCCACGATTTGCGCAACTTAATAGAACAGGGTGACGCACAAAGTCGGGTTGATGATCTTGCAAAAGGCGCGGCATCGATTCCAGTTGCTGACATCACACCGGCTCTACCCATCGCGATGCCGGGTAAAACGATTTGCTTGGGTTTGAACTACACCGATCACATCAAAGAAGGTGGCTATGATGTGCCCGAATATCCTGCACTGTTTATGCGTGGGCCTAATTCGTTGATGGCCGCTGGTGCGCCGATGATTCGCCCCAGTTGTTCAGAGCAGCTTGACTATGAAGTTGAGTTGATGGTGATCATTGGCAAAGGTGGAAAGCATATTAGCGAGGCCGATGCTTTGGATCATATCTTTGCCTACTCCGTGTTTAACGATGGCTCGGTACGAAACTACCAACGTAAAACGCATCAATGGACGCCAGGCAAGAACTTTGATGCGACTGGACCGATTGGTCCATATTCAGTAACACCCGATGAATTACCGGCAGGTGCTGATGGGTTAAAGATTGAATGCCGCGTTGGTGATGAAATTTTGCAATCAGCCAACACGTCAGAAATGCTTTGGCCTGTGGCTAAAACAATTGCCACTATCTCTGAATTTGCCACACTTGAGCCTGGCGACTACATCGCCATGGGAACACCACCAGGCGTTGGCCATGCGCGCACTCCACAACGTTGGTTACGCCCTGGGGAAACAGTGGAAGTTGAAATCGAAGGCATTGGTGTTTGCGCAAGCCCGATTGTTGCGGAGGAAGATTTGAAGGGTGCATCTGCATGAGTGCACCGGAAGGGCAAGAACTGGAAAAGCTTCGTGCTCAAGCGCAAGAGCAGTACCGTGAATTACGCAAACGTAAACCTGTTCTTGATGATGACTCGATTGATGTGATCTTACGTGGTGCGCGTTCGCACTATGCCTGGAAAGACACGCCAGTTTCAAAAGCCACGCTTGAAACTTTGTACGACATTACGGCCGCCGGGGCCACCAGCATGAACACCTGTCCGGCACGCTTTATCTTTGTAACGAGTGATGAGGGCAAGCAGCGTTTATCAAAAGCGTTAAAGGATAAGAACATAGAGAAGATGATGGCGGCGCCTGTAACCGCAATCATCTCCTACGATTTGGATTTTTGGGAGCACTTACCTTTTTTGTTTCCACACGAGGATCGACGTGGTTTTTTCAAAGGCAAAGCCGAACACATTGAAAGCACCGCTTTTCGAAACTCCACTTTGCAAGGTGCCTATTTTATGATCTCTGCCCGCGCGTTGGGGCTTGATGTTGGTGCTATGTCTGGATTTTCAAATGAGATAGTCGACAAAGAGTTTTTCGCCGGTACGAATCAGCGATCAAACTTTTTGTGCAATCTTGGCTACGCGGATGAAACGGCCTTATTTCAAAAACTACCACGCTTTGCCTTTGATGAAGTGTGTTCTTATTTATAAAGGATTCGTATGGCTATAAAACAAAAAACCACTGTACCGCTAAAGGCCGTTGCGAATTGCCCAAGCCATTCGAAAGCCGATATATCCATTCGCGATTTAGAGGTTGTCATCGATGAACCTACCGAGCGTGGCGGTACCAATTTGGGCCCAACACCTACAGATGCAGCCATTGCCGCACTGGTAGGCTGCACCAACGTAATCGGGCACAAGTGCGCTAACAAACTTGGTATAGATATCGGGCACCTCACGATTGATGCAACGTGTCAGTTTGATCGGCGAGGTGTAATGTTAAGTGAAGAGATTGAAGTACCGTTTGTGAGTATTGCGTTAAATATAAGCGCAGATGGTCCTGCAAGCGCTGCCGAATTAGAGACTTTGGCAGCGGAAGTATCAAAGTATTGCCCAGTATCAAAACTTTTCCGCCAGGCAGGAACTGAGATTGTAGAAAACTGGCGCTCAGCCTGAGTTTTAACCACTTGGAGATTTACATGAAATTTAAACATCTATTAACGGCTGCAGCTGTAGCTGCGTGCTTATCGCCGTTGTCAGCCAGTGCGGCTGAGAAAATCAAAGCCGTTGTTATTGACGGCTACCCTGCAAAAGCGATGTGGGTTAAAGAATTCACCGGCTTTTTTATCCCTGAAGTTGATAAGCGCCTAGCTGAAAAAGGCAATTATGAGATGGATTGGCAGGAAAGCTACGGTGGCTCCATTGTTAAGCCTAAGGGTGTACTTGAAGGTGTTAAGCTAGGTCTTGGTGATATTGGTATCGTAACCACCATATTCCATTCTTCTAAGCTACCTAGCCAGGCACTCGCCGCGGTTACTCCCTTTATTGCAGCAGATGCGCGTGTTGTAGCCAAAGCGGTCGATGAAATTGCCAAAGAATTTCCGACCATGCAAAACGAATTTGCAAAACAAAATCAGGTTTATCTTGCAACGGGCGTTGTGCTTGACACATACCAGATGTTTAGCAGTAAAGCTGTTACAAGCATGAAAGACATCGAAGGTGGCAAAGTGGCTGGTGCGGGAATGAACTTGCGCTACCTTGAAGGTGTTAACGGTGCGGCTGGTGTGCGTGGTGGTTTGACGGACTTCTATAGCATGTTGCAAACCGGTTTGGTTGATCATGCGATGCTTTGGCCAGAAGCTGCAAAAACGTTCAAAATTGCCGAAGTTGCTCCGCATATGCTTAAAGTTGACTTAGGTGCTGTTAATTCGAAAACAGTGACTGTTAACGCTGACTACTGGAAGAAATTACCGGATGAAGTTAAAGAGGTATTGCAGGAAGTAGCGGTTGCATACCGAGATCATGTTGCATCGGTTGCCATGGACAGGGCGGCTGCGAGTCGTGATGCCTATGTAGCCGCTGGAGGTACTGTTGTAGAGGTATCGGCGGAAGATCGTGCTGCCTGGGCAAGTGCGATGCCTAACATCGCAGCGGAATGGGCGAAGAACCTTGACGATAAAGGCGAGCCGGGCACCGACATGCTTAAAGCCTACATGGGTAAGTTGGCCGAAGCGGGTTTTGCTCCAACACGTGATTGGGCATCGGAGCTTTAATCCATATCCAAAAATGGTTAGGGGTGCTTTCGCATCCCTAACCACCATCAAATTCGAATGCATATGATTGTTGCACTGCGACACCTCCAAGCTCTTATTGAACGTATTGCCATTGTCGCTAACGCTGCCGGAACATTGGTTGTGTTAGCTCTGGTGGCCGTTGTTAACTATGACGTCGGTGCGCGAAATTTCTTCGACAAGCCATTTCATGGTGCGGTAGAACTCGTTCAATTTTCCATGGTACTTATTGTCTTTTTGCAATTGCCTGATGTGGTTCGTGTGAATCGACTTACTCGTTCGGACGGATTTTTATCCATCGCCGGAAGCCGATGGCCGATGGTGTCCAACATACTAAATAAAATAATCAACCTTATCGCCGGCGTCTTCATGCTGTTGATTGCCGTCGCAATCTGGCCCGAATTTCTGGAAATGTGGGAAACCAATGATTTCTTTGGCGTACCTGGTGTGTTCACCGCTCCCTGGTGGCCGGTCAAACTTGTCATCTTTATTAGCGCCTCATTGTGCTTTGTGTTGTTTTTACTAAAGTTGCTATTACCGATACAGCCGACTAAATCAGTATCGGCTGAGAGCGCTATCAAGGTGGATGTCACATGACGCCGATTGAAATTGGTCTGGCCTCTGTCCTTGCCATTGTTATTCTTATTTACTTGGGTGTTTATATACCGGTTGCCTTAGGTATGGTGTCGTTCGTCTCGATTTGGCTGATGCGAGACAACTTCGATTTAGCCATGAACCTATTAAAGATCGCGCTAAGCGACAGTGTTATGGAGTACACGTTCGCCACCGTGCCGCTATTTACGTTTATGGGTTTGGTGGTGTCCAAGGCGGGCATGGGTAGCGATATCTATGACGTCATGAACGCAGGTTTTAGAAGGATAAAAGGTGGTATCGGCATGGCAACGGTTGGCGCGAATGCTGTTTTTGCCGCAGTGACCGGCTCATCGATTGCATCGGCTTCCGTTTTTTCAACCGTGGCCGTGCCACAAATGTTGCGCTACGACTACAACCCGCGTTTTGCTGTTGGTGTGGTTGCAGGCTCATCGGTTTTGGGCATGATTATTCCACCTTCGGCCATGCTCATTATCTATTCGTTTGTGGCCGAGCAATCGGTGGGTGATATGTTTTTAGCCGGCATTATTCCAGGGCTTATGTTAGCGGCAGCTTATATTGGTGCTATTGCGTTCGCAGGCAAGTTCTTCCCCAATTTTGTTGGTGGTCGGCCAGCGGTTGATTACGAGCCGATGCCCTTGGGGACGGTAGCGATTAAAACCTTGCCATTGGTATTTCTTATTAGTGTAGTACTTGGCGGTATATACACCGGGTGGTTAACACCGGTTGAGGCAGGCGCGGCGGGTGCAACGGTTGGTTTGCTGATCGCGATTCTGCGCGGTCGCATGTCATTAAAAACCTTTTGGGAAGCGCTGATTGAAACAGGCCATATCACGGCGGCCATATTGTTTCTAATAACCGCTGCATCAATATATAGCCGCATGTTGGGCTTAGCTGGATTGCCAAATGAGTTGGCTGATATCATGGCAACGAACCAATTTAGCTTTGCAATGGTCATGTTTATCTATGTGTGCCTGATGTTGTTTTTAGGCACCTTGCTCGACACGGCATCCATTATCTTGATCGTGGTTCCTTTGTTTTTACCATTGATTGAGCCTTTGGGTTTAAGCCCTGTTTGGTTTGGCATTATCACAGTCGTGGGCGCCGAAATTGGTTTGCTAACGCCACCATTAGGCATCAGTTGTTTTGTTATCAAGTCAACGTTAAACGATTCACGTATTAGTTTGAAAGACGTGTTTCTTGGTGCCTTGCCGTTTGCCTTGGTTATGCTTTGCGTGCTAGTTGTATTGATCAATTTTCCTATACTTAGCACGGCGCTAATAAACCGATAACTCATTTACAAAGAGATGCAATATGAGAAATGTAACTAGCGACAATATTACCGATACGTTTCTTGGTTACTTTGGTGACGACACCGATCCGCGCTTGCGCGAGATCATGGTGTCGCTGGCTACACACTTGCATGCTTTTGCAAGGGAAACAAACCTCACACATGAAGAATGGCAAAAGGGTTTGGATATCTTGCGCCAGGCTGGCAGTATCACCACATCTGAGCGCGATGAATTTGTTTTGTTGTCCGATGTTATGGGTTTGTCTTCGCTCGTGGATATGATCAACTCCCCCGAAAAGGGCACAAGCTCAAGTGTATTGGGTCCGTTTCATATTTCTAACCCACCAGCGATGCACATGGGGGCGGATTTAAAAGGTGATTATGAAGGTGAGCTAATTCTGGTATCAGGGCGAGTATTGGACACCGATGGCAATCCCATCGCGGGCGCAACATTAGATATTTGGCAAACAGCGCCTAACGGTTTGTATTCATCGCAAGATCCTGATCAGGATATGTATAGCTTTCATGCGTTATTCACAACCGGTGATGATGGCTGCTACTCTTTCACGAGCGTTAAGCCTGTTAGTTACACAGTGCCAACCGATGGTCCGGTTGGTGAAATATTAAACGCGACGGGTCGACACCCTTGGCGTCCATCGCATTTGCATTACATTATAAAAGCGGAAGGTTTTCGTTCGCTAGTGACCGAAGTTTTCCCCGATGATGATCCTTATCTTGATGAAGATACTGTGTTTGGTGTTCGCGATGATCTGGTTATGAAGTATGAGTCAGCGCCCGCCAGCAGTTTTCCAGAGACCGGTTTTGATCTTTGCGGAAAGGTGGGAGAAGACTACTTAGTCGTTAATTTTGATTTAGTTCTATCGCGAGCCTAAGGTGTCTGACCCAACCACTATTCAGCGTTCAGCAACGCAACGCGCCTATCAGGACATTCACCGTCGTATTGTTAACGGCGAAATCCCGCCAGGTGAGCGACTTAAAGTAGACACACTTAAAGATCTTCTCAATACAGGTGCTTCACCCATTCGTGAAGCATTGAGTTTACTTACTTCAGATCAGCTTGTTGAACGTATCGATCAACGCGGGTTTCGTGTTGCCGCGGCGAGTAAAAAACAGTTTTTAGAAGTGCTAATGATGCGGTGCCAGTTAGAAGATCTGGCGCTTCGTCGCAGTATAGAATTAGCAGATACACAGTGGGAAGAAAATTTAGTGCTCTCGCATCATCGACTGCAAAAGGTCAGTCGTTCGCAATCTGAACTATGGGAAGAACAACATCGCGCCTTTCATGCAGCATTGCTAGCAGGTTGTGATTCGCCAATTCTGCTACGTTTTTGCGATCAACTTTATGATCTGAATATTCGTTATCGCTTTCTTGCTGGACGGTCGGGTAGCTACAGTAAACGTGATATCGACAAAGAACACCAAGATATTTTGGATGCAGCCATTGCGCGTGATGCGAGCTCCGCGACCTCGTTGCTGGCACAGCACTACACACTCACCGGCGAATTCCTCGCAGAACTGTTCGAAGACTGAATTTTATTACCTAAGGTGTTGATACTCCAGTGTTTGAAGTCAAAGTTTGGCTTTCAAGCGAGGGTAAAAACAGATAAGCTGAGTAGTACATGCACGGCATAACATTTGGAGAAGGAAGTAATGAAGTTGAAAAAATCACTATTGGCGCTGGGTTTAGCCACAGCGTTTTCGACCAGCGTGCAGGCGGTTGAGAATTTAACTGGGGAAACAGCGTCTCCCGGTGGTTCAATCCATTTATCGATGGCGCATTTAGCGGAGGCTGCTTCAGCAGCGGGTGTTGCAAATATCCAGGTCGCTGACGGACAAACCCTAACCAATTCAATTCAAAACGTAGCCGAAGGTAAAACCGATATTGCTGGTACGCCATACATATTGCCCTTTCTACTATCGAAAGGTCGTGGACCTTACTCCAAATTAGGTGAAGAGAAAGGTGCGGAATTAGCTGGTAATTTACGCGCTTTGTATCCGGTTACCTTGGGCATATTTGCACTCTACGCTTTTGACTCACAAGGTATTAAAGGCTGGGACGATTTAGAAGGTCGCACCATTTATAACGGTCCTCCACGCGGTGCCGCTCTAACCAATGCCCGTTCAGTGATTCAGTTAACGTCTGGTCTAAAAGAGGGCGAGGGCTATAAAGGCATTCAAACCAACTGGGGTCAGGCAACTAAAACAATCACTGATGGCTCGGCTGATGCAGTTGTCTTGCCCATTTTGTTTCCAGATAGCCGAATCACCCAGTCATTGGCTTCTGGCAATATCACGGTTTGGTCCGTACCAAAAGATAAGTTTGAAGGAGAGGCTTGGCAACGCTATTTGAAAGCACCGGGCTCCGCACCTTTCACACTCGATGCGTCCCAAGCTGGCTTGGGTGAAGGCGTTACCTTGGTGACAGAAGATGGCACATTCCGTGGCCTGGCAACTATTGGCGGCGATATTGTGAACAAAGATATGTCGTTTGAACTTGCAAAAGCATTGACCAAAGCGCACATCGACACACTAGATCAACTAAAGAAGAAAGCACCGTTTGCTCGATTTGCAGGTTATGGTGTTGTTGATACTGTTAAATCCGGTATGTGTGGCGCAAATCCGCTGAAATACCATGCAGGCGCAGTGGCTGCATGGGAAGAGGCTGGTTACACCATAGACGACTGCGCCAAGCCTTAAGCGTAATATTGAGAAAACCTGTGTCTTATTAGTCAACAAGTAAGTAACGAATAAATCGGCTGCTCTTGCAAAAGGGTGGCCTTTTTTTGTTTAGACATGTTTTTGCAGCCCGAGGTTATAAATGTCAAGTGAAGCACCGGCACGGACTGAACGTGTCGACCTTGGACAAAGATTAGTTTACTGGCTAGCACTTGCCCTCGTAATCTTTGGCCTTCTCAATGCCATGCCTGGCATTCCCGGAATTGACGAGTTCTTTTCTGGCACTTTCGGCTATAAAAATTTCAGCATTCGTAAATACCCTTACGAATATTTTTACCCTATTGCATTTTCGGTCATGATGATTATTGTGGCCTTAAAGCACTCGCTTTGGCGAGACTTGGCGAACAGCACACCTCTGCGTCGTCGCCTTGGTCTTATGCTTGATGTTGCGTTAATTTTAGCAGCCATCACTATTTCATTAACCTACATGGTTGAGATAGAGGCAGTGTGTGTTATTGATCAAATCACCGGTCAACGCGCTGAACTCATTGCAAAAAGTCTAGCCGCAGAGATTCAGTTTGCAGAAGACTTTGGATTGCCAGTCCCCGATTCGGTTGATGACCCGCAATGCATAAACACAACTGGTGGTTGGTTAGTCGCTATCTTCTTCGTTTGCGTTGCAATATTCCTGGCCTATAACGTTAAGGTTTGGGGCTTGCCACTGGTGCTCGTTGCAATTGCTGTGGCTGTTTACACGGTGGCAACGGTTCTCGTTTGGTACTTTCATGGCCCAGACGACATCAACAAATATTTAATGACAAAGTTAGGTGGGGAGCCGCGGATATTTTCAGACGGGCGCCCTCGCTTACACGATGCCTTGGTGAACAACTCATCAGGTTTATTGGGCCGGTTCATGGATATCATTCTAAATACCGTATTCCCGTACATTGTTCTAGGTGGATTATTCGGCGCATCCGCTGGTGGGCGATCACTTATAAAATTAGCGTTCTTATGGACGCGCAATTTGCGTGGTGGACCAGCACACGCAGCGATTGTGTCGTCTGCTATGTTCGGTACTATTTCTGGTGGTCCGGTTGTAAACGTGTTGTCCACTGGCGTGCTCACCATCCCGATGATGATAAAGCGAGGATTTTCTAAAGTGTTCGCAGGCGGTATGGAGGCGGCTGCTTCCTCTGGCGGCTCTATCATGCCTCCGGTTATGGGTGTGGCGGCATTTGTGCTCGCAGCCTTAACTGCCGTGCCGTATCGTGAAGTTATTATCGCCGCATCCATACCAGCCGTTGCCTATTTCTTCTGCATGTTTTTATCGGCTGTTTTTCAATCCAGGAAGCAGGGTATAGAAGCTATCGGCGAAGTCACCGAAGACATGATCCTAACCCGCACTGACAAATTCAATCTGGTCATGATCTTTGGTCCGATCTTGCTGATTTTATTTCTATTACTAACACCAAAAGAAGCTGTGGGCTGTGGGTTTATCGCCTCATTGTTTGGCGTTCACACAACCGGTGAGGGTGCAAGCTGTTTGGCGACCGACTTACCGTGGTTTTTACAAATCGTACAAAACTCGGCAGGTGATGCTGGCAGCGCAGGCTGGTGGGCAGTGTTTATTCTGTGCTTTTTATTGTTTCTTGATAAGGATATGCGGCGTCAACCTGGTCGTTTATTAGATGCATTATCCGGTTCAGGTGTTTTGATTTCTACTTTGTACTTAATGTTCCTGGCTGTTTCAATAATCGACTTCTGTTTAAATTTTACAGGTTTGTCGGACTTTATCGCGCTTGATGTGCTCGGCTGGTTACGCTCAATGGATTTAGGTGGAAGCGGGTCGGTCTTATTCCAATTCCTGGCTTTGCTTACAACCATGGCTTTGGCGATTCTATTGGGCATGGGTATGCCCGCTGTGCCTGCCTACATTAACGTGGCTTTGTTAATGGGGCCGGTATTGGCAGGTCTTGGTTTATCGATCTTTACGGCCAATATGTTCATATTCTATTTTGCAGTTGCATCTGCCATCACACCACCTGTTGCCATCGCGGCTTTTACCGCGGCAACCATTACTAAACAAGAACCTATGGCAACCGCGTTTTCGGCTGTTCGCTCAGGCATTGTGATGTTTATCATCCCGTTTGTATTTGCCATGTATCCAGAATTGTTATTAATCGAAGCCGCTATTCTCGACCCGAAAGCCTTGCCTTCGGCTGGGCAATACTTACCTGGGTACGATGGCGAATTTCATGCAGGGCCG
Organism: uncultured Granulosicoccaceae bacterium; assembly: GCA_938035945.1. GTDB lineage: Bacteria > Pseudomonadota > Gammaproteobacteria > Granulosicoccales > Granulosicoccaceae > Granulosicoccus. Next base: position 16,481 of record CALHOU010000175.1, on the reverse strand, counting down.
TTTTTCTATTTACTCGTACGTTTGATATTCAGTTTGTATTTAATCGCGAGCGCGTTAGCAGGTTTTGATCGAAGGCAACTTAATATTGCAGAGATTCTATTGCGATTAGCCTTGGCAGCATTGATTCTATTCAAACCCACGGAAATCCATTTGCCGGCTTTGATAATAGGCATAGGCTGGCTGGTCATGCATTACCTGCGCAATAAGGAAGTGGTTAGCGTTGAAAGGAAAATCGTTTAAGCTAATTTCGTGGCAACAAAAAAAGGTATTAATCGATGAATGTATTGTGGATCATGGCAGACCAACTGCGCTTTGATTATCTAAGCTGCTATGGCGCCAAGCATATTCACACGCCTCATATCGATAGGCTTGCCAGTCAGGGCGTGCAGTTTAATCGCGCCTATGTGCAATCGCCGATTTGCGGCCCCAGTCGTATGAGCTTTTATACAGGCCGATACGTTCGTAGTCATGGGTCTACATGGAACGGCTTTCCGCTTAGGGTGGGTGAGCCCACCTTAGGTGATCACTTACGTGAACTAGATGTGAAGTGTTCACTGGTGGGTAAAACACACATGACGCCAGATTTGGATGGTATGAAGCGGTTAGGCATTGAACCTGAAAGCACGATTGGTGCGCTAGTGAGTGAATGTGGCTTTGACGCGTTTGTTCGTGATGATGGTTTGAATCCAACGCTGTACCCATATCGTCATTCGCAAGACTACGATCAGTATCTGCGCGATCACGGCATGGATGGTGATAACCCGTGGGAAGAGTGGGCCAACAGCGCAATTGGACCTGACGGTGCGGTATTAAGCGGTTGGATGCTGGAAAATGCGCCTTACGCGGCGCGAGTGCCAAAAGAGCACTCCGAAACCGCCTGGTTGACCACCCGTGGCATTGAGTACATTGAAGCGCAGGGTGATCAGCCTTGGTTGTGTCACTTAAGCTACATCAAGCCACACTGGCCTTATCTGGCACCAGCGCCTTATAACGATATGTATAGCGCTGACGACTTACCTGAAGTTAACCGCACGGATGCGGAGCGCAATAGTGACCATCCTTTAATGCAAGCATGGATGGATATGCGGGTGAGCAAAAGTTTTTCCCGCGATGAAATTCGTGATTTGGTTGCGCCAGTTTATATGGGGTTAATAAAAGAGCTTGACGATCAAATGGGGCGCTTAATGGATTACCTCGAGCAGTCAGGTCGAATGAACGACACCATGATCGTATTTTGTTCTGACCATGGCGACAACATGGGAGATCACTGGATGGGTGAAAAGGATTTATTCCATGATTGTTCTGCGCGCGTGCCAATGATTATTTACGACCCACGTAAGCAGGCCGATAAAACACGCGGTGCACAAGTCGATGCTTTAATGGAAGGCATTGATTTAGTGCCAACTTTTATTGATTTTTTTGGTGGTGAGCAGATGCCACATATCATTGAGGGTCGCTCGCTTACACCCATATTGCACGATCATGTAGACCAATGGCGTAGCTACTGTGTGTCTGAATACGACTACGCCACCAGAGGCGCACGACGTGCCGTAAAAATTGATCAGAATGATGCACGCTTAGTGATGGTGTTTGACGGACGTTGGAAATACGTGCATGTGGAAAAAATGCGTCCCATGTTATTTGATTTGAAAACCGACCCTGAGGAAGTCGTTGACTTGGGAGCGGTGGATGCCTATGCCGACCAAGTCGCACGGTTGCGTGAAATACACTTTGACTGGTCGCGTCAACATCACAATAGGATTACTCGAAGCGCAGCCGTTGTTGAAAAAATGACTGATGGTCAGGAGCCGCCTGGCATTTTAATTGGTTACGCCAATAAAGAAGAAATTGATCGTAGCGACAGGCCATGGCCAGAACATGCCGACCGATAAGATTGACACAGCCAAGGATTTTTCAAAAGGTGCTGCATGGATGTGGGGTAAAGTGCTGCCGACATCGCAAGCGGCCTTGCCTGTTACCGATTGGGGTTTAACGCATTCAGACATAACATACGATGTTGTGCATGCTTGGGATGGCCGATTCTTCCGACTTGACGATTATTTAACGCGTTTTGAAGGCAGTTTGGAAAAACTGAATTTAAACATTGAACAATCGCGCGATGATATTCGTACCATCTTGCATCAGATTGTATCCAAGTCTCAACTACAACATGCTTACGTATCCTTTGTCGCTAGCCGTGGCCAACCTACAGTAATGGGTAGTCGCGACCCACGTGATTGCCAGAATCATTTTTATGCTTGGTGCGTACCGTTTGTTTGGGTATTTCCAGAAGATGTGGTTAAGCGAGGTGCGAGGCTTCAAGTGCCCGATCATGTCAAGCGCATAGCACCAAACTCGGTTGACCCAACAGCTAAGAACTACCATTGGGGTGATTTTACCCAAGGTTTGATACAAGCCAAGGAACAATCGTTTGATAATACTTTACTGCTCGATGAAAACGGGCATGTCACGGAAGGGCCAGGCTTTAATGTTTTTGTGCTTAAAGATGGCCGTATATCCACACCCAAAAGTGGAGTGCTTGAAGGCATTACAAGAAAAGTTGCGCTGGAGATTTGCCAGCAGCATGGTATAGCGGTGAGTGTAAAAGACCTATCAATGACTGAGTTGCTAGACGCTGATGAAGTTTTCGCAACCACCACGGGTGGGGGCATTGTACCAATCACACGCGTTAATCAGCGAAGCTATTCTAATGATGCGCCTGGCGAGACTACCTTGGCCTTGCAAGCAACTTATTGGCAGTGGCACCAGAACGGCGCCATGAGCGAAGCAATAGCCTATTAATAACTGAGTACAACATCATGCCAGCAGCTTTTGAAAAAAAAGAATATGCCGAACGTTTAAAGCGCGTTCGCGGCGCTATGGCCGACAAACAGTTCGATGTGCTAGTCATCGGCGATCCGTCAAACATTAATTGGCTTTGTGGATATGATGCTTGGTCATTCTATACACCGCAAATCATGGTGGTTGGACATGAGCTTGAACCTACCTGGATAGGTAGAGATATGGATGCAGGGGCTGCCTCGTTTACAACGCACTTAACACCTGAACAAGTTGTACCGTTTCCTGAAGAGTATGTCCAACAAACTCATGTGCATCCTGCGCAGTTCATGGCGCAGTGGATGGTATCGAAAGGCCTAGACGGTAAACGTATTGCGTTTGAAAGCGATACTTACTACTTCACACCTGCAGCCGTTGAACATCTGCATTCGCAGTTATCAAATAGCACTTGGGTCGATAGTGAGTTATTGGTCAATTGGCAGCGATTAATTAAAAGCGAAGCCGAAATAGACATGCTAAAACAGGCGGCGCACATAGCCGGTCTTACCATGCAAGCTGCCTACGATGGTGTACGGCCGGGTGTTAGGCAGTGTGATTTGATGGCGGATGTTGTGGCTGCTCAAATTCGCGGTACGCCTGATTTTGGTGGTGACATGACAGCACTGTATCCATTGGTACTGGCCGGCGAGGCGGCGTCCACGGCACACCCATTTTGGACAGACGAGAAGTTTGCTCATGACCAAACTGTGGCATTTGAACTGGGTGGTTGTCGTAAGCGCTACAACGCAGGCTTGGCTCGCACAGTTCATTTAGGCAAACCTAACGACACTTTAAACACGACGGCACAGGCCGTTAACGAAGGTATGGAAGCGGTGTTAGATGCAATGAAAACTGGTGCCTTGTGTTGTGATGTGCACGCAGCCTGGCAAGCGGTACTTGACCAATACAACTTAGAAAAGAAAAGTCGCATCGGTTATTCAATTGGGGTTGGCTATGCACCTGATTGGGGTGAACATACTATAAGTTTTCGCGCCGACGATTCCACACCGTTGCCAGAAAACGCGGTCGTGCACATTATATTGGGTATGTGGATGGAAGGATGGGGCATGGAGGTCAGCGAAACTATACATGTACGAGAGCACGACGCGGTGTGCTTAACGCAATTCCCACGGGAAGTGCACGTTATCGACGGTTAAGATCTATTGCATATGTATTGCAAGCTTGGCTAAAAATGCCAAGCCTTGTTCAAGTTCTTTAGTTTCAATATATTCGTCTGCCTTGTGCGCGCGATTAATATCGCCGGGGCCAAACACAACGGTCGATATACCGTCGTCGCTAAAATAACCGGCATCTGTGCCAAAGGATACGACATCGGTGCTGTTGAGCCCGGTTAAGTGACTGACCAATTCTGTCGCTAAGTCGGCGTTGCTATCGTTAAGCGCAGGTACCAGAGCAAGGTCTAGAATTTTAATGTCAGCTTCTGGGTAAACCGCTTTCATTGGCGGTAACAAAACATCAGCTGCGTAGGCTTTCAACTCATCAATGACTGCCCGACCATTCTCACCGGGCATTGGTCGGAATTCCCATTGAAAGTTACACCAACCAGCAGTTGCATTGCTGGCAGTTCCACCTTCGATAGTGCCCACGTTCAACGTGCAATAGGGTGGATCAAAGGGTGAGTCGGGAATTGGATTAGCGCTAAAACGCTCTGCGATGCTTTGTATTTTTAAGATGAGCTTGGATGCTGCGTCTATGGCGTTTACACCGAGATGCGGTTGGCTTGAATGCACTGCAAGGCCGGTAATCTCAGTGCGCATCTCGTAGCCACCTTTATGGCCGTTGATTAATTGCATATCGGTTGGCTCGCCGACTATGGCTATGCTAGGTCGGTAGTCAAGCGTTGCCAAATTTTCAAGTAGCACAGGCATGCCAAACCCACCAACTTCCTCGTCATAGCTAAAGGCGATGTGGATGGGCTTGCTTAAATTCATTGACTGAAACACGGGTACGGATGCGAGCACACAGGCTAGAAACCCTTTCATATCGACCGAGCCGCGACCATACAAGCGATCTTCAATTCTTGTGAGTGTGAATGGATCGGTAGACCAATCTTGACCTTCAACTGGCACAACGTCAGTGTGCCCGCTTAGTACAACGCCACCATCGATTTGTGGCCCGATGGTCGCAAACAGGTTTGCGCGTTGGCCGTCGTCGTCATAGCTTAATATGGCCTCAACACCGTGTTCTTTTAAATAGGATTCCACGAAGCTAATAATAGCGTGTGTTGGGCGTCTTGATAGGCTCTCGAAGCTGACCAACTGCTCTAATAGACTTATTGTTTTCTCTAAGTTGTCGTTCATAGTGATCAATGAATATCGGTTCGTACAACCTTACATCAAGCTAGAATAAATTAGCTTGATCGAAATGATGAACAAAGCGATCTGCACGGCCAGGAAAAACCATTTTTCAGATAAGCGTTCGATCAGTTTCTTCCCAACCACTGTACCAACTGCGGCGACGGGCAGCAAATACGCTGACACTTCCAGTGTGTCCCGTGTGTATGGATACAAGGAAGAGTACGGAACTATTTTGGCTAAATTTATCGCTGCAAAAACAATAGTAGTGGTGCCGGCGAATACCATTTTTGGTAACCTCTGTGGCAGTACATATATTTGAAACGGTGGTGCACCAGCATGTGAAATGAAGCTTGTAAAGCCCGATAAACTACCCCAGAACAAGCCCTTGCCGGTGCTGGCTTTCGCCGGAGGTGCGCTGGTTTTTTTCTTTAACCATTGGTGTAAGCAAAATACGGCGCCCATTAGCCCAAGCATAAGGGACACCATATTATCGCTGATCATGCTGGCCGTAGCCCAGCCGATGATCACGCCAAGAAAACCTGCCGGAATCAGGATTTTGATGTTAGCTGCACTGTATTCACGTCGGTATAACCACACGCTGACCACATCAGACAAGATGTAAATTGGCAACAGCAGAACAGCTGCCACCAACGGTGACATGGTCAATGACAGGATAGGCACGCTGAGCATGGCAACCGCGGGTAGACCGCCTTTTGACAGGCCAACCAAGAACGCTGCGAGCACTAACAGTGCGAATAACCCGTGGTTGGCCATTAATACTTCAATGGTTGGCATGTTTTGCTATTTTCACAAGCTTCGTGCGCATGGATGAATGTATCGCACGTTTAGTCTGTGTATTATGCACGACATGTCGACTACAAATCCTATGCCTTGGCGTTTGGTGATAGCCGGGTGCATTGGAATGTTCGCAGCCACAGCCACCGGCAGTACCCGATCCCCTTTTTTGCCTGATATGGCTGCCGAATTTGCTGTGTCTCTGCCTGCCGTGGCGAATCTGTTCGGACTCACAGCGACCGTATGGGGCATCTCCTCTTACATCGTGGGCGCAGCTTCCGATCGATTTGGTCGTCGGCTATTTCTCATGGTGTCTCCGGTATGTTTAGCCCTAACCATGTTGGCCGCATCGCAAGCCCCAAGCTATTTGGTTCTGTCCTTTATAATTGTTCTCGCTGCCATGTGCTGTGGTGCATTCACTGCAACGGCGATGGCTGAGGTTTCTGTTCGCACACACAGTTCGCATCAGGGCAGAGCTTTGGGCTATGTGATGACGGGCCAATCACTAACCTTGTTATTCGGTATTCCCGTGGCTGCGTGGTTAGGTGACAGTATTGGTTGGCGTGGAGTACATGTAGCCTTGGCGGGCCTGGCTTTGTTTGCCGCCTTTAGTATGTTTGCTGCTCTTAATACCGGCGCATCAACTTCATCGGCGACACATAACAGGGATAATAATAAAGTCGATTTAAGCGATGCTTTAACGGGCCCCGTCACTCGACTATTCGTGGCCTTAGTCGCCGAACGTGTGTGTTTTGGTTTAGCCACATTTTATTATGCGTCTTATTTGCGTACGGTCTACGACATGCCCATTAAAGCCGTGGCCCTACCTTTAGGTTTGTTTGCGTTAGGCAATATCGTGGGCACCGTGTTTGGCGGGCAGGTGGCAGATAAATTCATGTACCGTCGAATCAGTTTTGCGGCATTACTCAGTGTTGCAGGTTTGATTGCTGTCCCATGGTTTATGCTTCAATCTAACGTGAACCTGACCATCACCTTAGGCGTTATGTTTGCATTTTTTAATGCCTTGTCTCGACCATCTTTACTTGCTGCAATGGCCGATGTGCCACCGCAGAATCGCGGTGTGATTATGGGCTTAAACAGCTCGATCGCAAGCATGGGTTGGCTCACAGCAGCGCTACTCGGCGGATGGCTATATGCGGGTATCGGCTTTACAGCCTTTGGGCCGGTCATGCTATTAATGTGTGCACTGGCTGCACTCGTGGTCGTGCCTGATAGTCGTATTCGAACGCGACTGATAGCCGATTAATACCGTCGCTTGTTTTGCGTTTGCCGCAAGTGCAGTTACACTGATCTTATCGTGAGAGTAGGGATCTGTTAATGGCGATTTGTGCACTTGGGTACCTTGGTGTTAGGTCGGGGTATACGGATGAATGGCAGCGTTTTGCCACAAAGCTTTTGGGTTTGCAGCAAGTTGATAAGGGTGGCAACACGCTTGCTTTTCGCATGGATGATCACAAGCAACGTTTTGTTGTTACAGATGAAGTTGGAGATACGCTCTCGTTTATCGGCTGGGAAGTTGAGAACAAGGATGACTTAAACCACTTTGCCGCTAAGCTCGACAATGCAGGCGTTACTGTTACGCTGGGTAATCAAGCGCTTTGTGCCCAGCGATGCGTTGAAGAGCTTATCTCATTTAATGATCCCGATGGTAATCGGCTTGAACTGTTTTGGAAGCCTGAACTTGCTACCGATGCTTTTGTACCTGGCCGTCCAATCTCTGGCTTTAAAACTGGTCCTGTAGGCATGGGCCATGCCGTACTGCACGTTAAAGATGCGCATGCCTTGGTGCCTTTCTACCGCGACCTGCTGGGATTTTCCTTAAGCGACTACGGTTTACAACCGGTTCCCTTATATTTTTTCCACGTAAACGAACGGCATCATAGTTTTGCGATTGTGGGTAGCGGGGGCACCGGCTTTCATCATTTTATGATTGAATACTTAAACCTCGACGATGTTGGTCAGGGCTATGATTTGGCGCAATTGGAGGAAGATAAAATTGCTTATACGTTAGGTCGGCACACCAACGACTACATGACCAGTTTTTACGCCAATACACCCTCTGGTTTTTTTATTGAAAGTGGCTGGGGTGGGCGATTGATTGATCCGGTTACATGGGATGCTCATGAAACAAACTGTGGCCCAAGCTTTTGGGGACATGAACGCTTGCATTTGCCTGAGAAGCTACGCGCAAAATTTCGCGATATGCGATTAGACCTTGCACAGCAGGGCGGTCGAACGCCTGCAGTGGTTGATTGTCCTTGGTTGTATGAACAATTATGGCGCAGCTAATCTGCATTTTTGCTTATTCTACATTTTTACTCATTCTATGATCAATGTAAGACATGGATAAAGCAACCGACTTTGATATTGTTATCGTTGGCTGTGGCCCAACCGGTGCAACGCTTGCTAATCTTCTTGCGCAACATGAAGTGAGCGTTTTAATTTTAGAACGCGAGCAAACCATTTATAACCTGCCACGCGCTGTACACTTCGACGATGAAACCATGCGAGTATTTCAATCTGTTGGTATTGCAGATGAGTTAGAAAAACGCACGCGTGTCAATCCCGGTATGCGCTTCGTGGATGAATCTGGCAATCTGTTATTGGACTGGCCGAGGCCTGAGGGTATTGGTCCACATGCTTGGCATACCAGCTATCGATTGCACCAGCCCGATCTTGAAGAGCTATTACGGGAACAATTGGCTCGACATGAGCCTTGCACAGTCAAGCTCGGGCATGAATTGGTAACGCTTGAACAGTTCGTATCGCATGTCAATGTGGGTTATAAAGATGTGAATACTAAGGAGGATTTTAACTGCACTGCTCAATATGTGGTGGGTTGTGATGGGGCTAATTCTACAGTGCGCTCATCTGTCAACACTGAGACCGAAGATCTGGGTTTCAAAGAACGTTGGCTGGTTGTTGATGTGTTACTTAATGCTGATATGCCAGAACTTGGCGATCACACAATACAGTATTGCAGCGCATCCCAAGCCATGACCTACTGCCGTAATCCCGGACTTCGCAGACGCTGGGAGATGGCGTTACCAGATTCACTCAGTGATGAACGTGCCATAGACGATGGACACCTATGGACCTTGTTATCACGATGGATAACACCTGATCAAGCTCTTATAGAGCGTAAAGCGATCTACACGTTTCGATCAGAACTTGCACGGCAATGGCGTAGAGGTAGACTTTTTATCGCTGGCGATGCAGCCCATTTAACGCCACCGTTTATGGGGCAAGGCATGTGTGCTGGTATTCGCGATGCATCCAATCTTGCCTGGAAGTTATCAATGAGTGTTAACAGCAAAGCCAAGCAATCGCGACAAGATGCGCATTTTGATTCAGATTCACTGCTAGATTCCTATGAACACGAACGACGACCCCATGTGCGTGAATATATTAAAACGGCAATTAAGCTGGGTAGCTTGATAAATTCCCTCGATCGGCAAACCGTTGAGTCAATTGCTTCAGGCGATAGCTCGTCTAATGTTCGCATGAGCTCTATAGCACCGCGACTGGGTTCAAGTGCATTGAGTGACTTTGCCGGTGCAGAATCTTCTGTGGTAGGCACATTGTTTTCCCAACCGGTTTTGTCCAATGGAACAAAGCTCGACGATACTGTTGGTTATCAAGCTTTTAGCGTAACCCGCACAAGTTCCAAATCAGTGCTTGTGGAAGGTGGGGATGGGGCTGTTATAGAAATCAGTGATGATGATCGGAATCGGTTATCTCAGGTGCTTGATGAAATGCAAGTTCAATCTATCTTTGTGCGCCCTGATCGGTATATCTTGTCTGCTATTTCTGATGAACAACAGATCACAAAACTCGATTGGTCTGCGCTTGTAAACTGATGTATGTTGTTAGAGGGCTTTCGCCTCTTGTGCTCTGGCAACCGATTCTCTGTGTGCAATATAGGTTGTAGAGATAACCAATATAGCGCCACCAAGAACCACGAACCCATCGATTGATTCGTTAAACAACAAGACGCCGAAAAACGTGGCCCACAGTAGCTGCAGAAAAGTCACCGGTTGCAAAACCGAGATCGGCGCAAGGGATAATGCTTTGGTCAGCATAAAGTGACCAACGGTTGCTAGTAAGCCGGTTAACGATAACAAAGCGAGTTCAAGCAAATTTGGTGTTACCCAGTTCAATAGTGCCAACGGCAGTAATGTGAACGAGCAAATGATCGAAAGCGATGCCACAATAACGCTAAGTTGTTCGGTGCCGGTTAGCTTTTTTGTTAGTAGCAAAGACGCTGCAAATAAGGGAGCGGTAAATAGCTGTGCAATCTGGCCAATTGATATCGCGCTAAAGCCAGGTCGTAAAATAATAAACACGCCCAGTAAACCAAATACTATGGCTAAGATGCGTCGAGTATATAGCTTCTCACCAAAGAACATGGCGGCACCGATTGTCATCAGAACCGGTGTGAGATAACTCAATGCGGTGACTTCGGCAATGGGGATCCTGGCCATAGCAAAAAACCATAGGCTCACACCAAAACCGTGAATAATGCCGCGTACCAGCAATATTTTTTGATTGTTCGATTTGACTTGGCCACGTAACATTTTTAATAGAACTGGCGCGAGCAACAAACTGCCTGCAACATATCGGATAAAGGCCGCTTCGGGTGCGGGAATTCTGGTACCGACATAACGAACAATAACCGTTACGCCGACAAAGCACAGACCGCAGGCCAACATCCATAGCATGCCTTTACTGATACTCGACAAGCCTGGGCTTTGTGCGTTATTGGTCAATTAAAATTTCATACCGTTTTGAGCCCATGGGGTGTCTAATCACGCCATATGAATGACTTCACCGCATTGGAGACGGGGATATTTTTGTGGTGAGCGCGCTCGTATGGTATACGTTTAGAGATACTAATTGGTTAGTTTTTAAAAGGATACTCAGAAAATGCAATTTCCAGCGCCACCGCCATACCCATCCCAACGTTCGGCTCTTATGGCCGAGAATATGGTTGTCGCATCTCAGCCATTAGCCGGCCAAGCAGGAGTACGTATGTTGGCCGAAGGCGGCAATGCCGTTGATGCGGCCATTGCAACAGCTATCACGCTTACACAAGTAGAGCCAACGGGTTGTGGATTAGGGTCAGATGCATTTGCGATAGTGTGGGACGGCAAAGAGCTACATGGACTCAACGCATCTGGCCGTTCAGCAAAAACGTGGACATCAGATCGGTTTAACGGCAAAGACGGTATGCCTTATCGTGGTTGGGAAACAGTCACGGTTCCAGGCGCAGTTGGTGGTTGGGTGGAATTGCATAAACGGTTTGGCCAGCTACCGTTTGAAAAATTGTTTGAACCGGCCATTCACTACGCACAAAACGGATTTGTTCTATCACCTATTATTGGAAAGCTCTGGGGCTTGGGCGCACAAGAACTCAAAAATCAACCTGGGTTTGCGGATCATTTTATGCGTAATGGCCGTGCGCCAGTGGCTGGTGAGCGTTTTATAAATCTTGATGCGGCAAGAACACTCACATCTATTGCAGAAACAAAGGGTGAATCGTTCTATCGTGGGCAATTAGCCGAGACGATGGCTCAGGATGCAGCCAAGAATGGAAGCGCTTTGTCGGTTGATGATTTCGGAGCCAATCAGCCGGATTGGTGCGGTACCGTATCCCAACAGTTCGATCATTTTCACTTACATGAAATACCGCCAAACGGGCAGGGCATTGCCGCTTGTATGGTTCTGGGGATGTTGTCGCATACTAACATTCGCGACTTACACCCGGATGAACCCCAAGCATTACACCTCATGTTTGAAGCCATGAAATTAGCGTTTAGAGACTCGGCTGCATTTGTTTCTGACTTGGCTTATATGAACAATGTCGGCGTAGAGCACTTGCTGAATCCAGATTATCTTGAGTCGCGTGCAAAATTAATCGATGCCAATAAAGCACAGGACTTTAAGAGTGGTTCACCAAAAACCGGTGGCACGGTTTGTTTATCTGCTGCCGATTCCAACGGCATGATGGTGTCGTTTATACAATCTAACTATGCAGGTTTTGGTTCAGGTGTCGTTGTGCCAGGCACGGGCGTGCATATGCAAAACCGTGCTTGCGGGTTTACTCTGGAGGATGGCCATCCAAATCAAGTTGGTCCTTCTAAACGGCCGTTTCATACCATTATTCCTGGTTTTTTAATGGGGGATAAAGATCCGATTATGGCGTTTGGTTTAATGGGTGGCATGATGCAGGCGCAAGGTCATGTGCAAATGTCCTTGCGTACGCAGGTTTGGGGACAAGATGTACAAACGGCCGCCGATGCTCCGCGCTGGCGAGTGAACGAAGGGCTTGAAGTTTCTATAGAGCAAAGCATGAACCCTGAAACAGTACAAGCCTTAGCCGCCATGGGTCACGATATCTTGGTCGAAGAGCCTGATTTTGCGTTTGGCTTTGGTGGAGCACAACTTATTCATCGATTGGATGCTGGCGGCTATGCCGGTGGTTCCGATCCACGTAAAGATGGCGGTGCCTACGGGTTTTAATTTAGTCCATCGATGTTTTTGGCAGTACAACGCTCACCGTAGTTCCGGTTAAATTCGTTGGGTTTAGATCGTCGGCTGTTCGGCTCTCTATACTCAAACTACCGCCGTGCGCCTCGCTAATCAGTTTTGCTAAATGTAGACCTAAACCAAAGCCACCGGTGGCTCGCGTTCTGGATGCGTCGGTTCTATAGAAAGGCTCTGTGACTTTGTCTAAATGCTCTGGTGCAATACCTGCACCAGAGTCAATAACGCGTATGAGTAGCGTATGCGTAGATGACTCAATTTCGACAGTAACCGGTGCTTGCGTGTGTTCATTGTGATTCACCGCGTTGCCGATTAAATTTCTAAACAAGATTCTAAGCCTGGTTTTATCAGCGATAATTGGCGGTATGTTCTCTTCAGCATTGATCGTTACGTTGGCTGAATGCGTCTCTTCTACTACAGATTGTATGAGTTGAGGCAGTGAAAACGATTCGCGTTGCAGAGCTGCGTGTCCGGTTTTCATACGCTCGCTTTCTAGAATGTTAGCGATGAGATTTTCCATCTCAATCAAATCCTCTTCAATCAAGTCACGCGCTTTCGATTCCTCCAGTAATTGCGTGGCGACTTTGGCTCGGGTGAGTGGTGAGCGTAGTTCGTGACTGGCACCGAGTAGCAATTGTCGCTTGGCGTCGAGCATTTGTTCAATGTCGGAGGCCATGGTGTTAATGCTACCCGCTAACTCGCCCAAGTCGTTGTCGTGCCTAACCGGTACGCGGTGACCAAGATCGCCTTGCCCCATGAGTCGAACACCATCTCTAATGTCGCGCACAGGACGCAGCATACGTTTGATGATAAGAAAACATATGCCCATAACGGTGAGCAGGCATAGCAAAATCGGAATGATAATGAGGCGTTGGTGTTTTGCATCGCGTAAATGTGGAAGCTCATAATAAACTTTGTAGTCACCCACTGTTGTGCGCAATAGTGTTCTATCTTCATCACCGCTAAATTCTATGTTTGCATCCGCTATGCTCTTGCGGTTGAATTTGCGTCGAGCGGGATGAGCAAAGCGGATGTTTTCGATATCGAGTTCTTGGCCGTTGGTGGAATAAAAACTTGTCTGTCCGACGATATAAATATTCACCGGTAATCGTTCGGCTAACTCTTTCGCTTTTTGTTCGCTTGGTGGGCTGCCGATTTCAGCACTGACAAAATCGAGATATTGTTCGAGATGAGGGCGAGCTTTAACGCGCCACTGTGTAGCGAAACCGTGTGCGATAACAATAAAAAGCGATGCGACAAGCAGCGCGCTGGTAGCCAAAAAAACGACTAACAAGCGGGTGGTCAGTGATCGCTTTAGTTTAAGCAGTAGCTTGGTCATGCATTTTCTCGTTTTGCAACGAATGCATAACCTGACCCATATACCGTTTTTATGGGTTCCGCTGGTTTTAGTTTTGATCGTAAGCGGCTAATAAGAATATCAACCGATCGGCTAAATAGCTCTGTCTCTGTGCCTTTTAAGTGATTGAGAATATCATCACGCGAGAAGTCCTTTCCGGGTGCACTTGCCATCATTGCGAGAAGTTGATATTCCATGGTGGTTAGCGCGATGGCTTTGCCATTGACGAAAACTTCGCGTTGATCTGTGTCGATGCGAATAGCTTCAAATGAAAGCTGTGTTGATGATTGTTGAGCAGGTGTTTTTCGCTTGACAATGGTATTTATTCTCGCAACTAACTCGCGTGGGTCGAACGGTTTTGGTAGGTAATCGTCTGCACCAATTTCAAGTCCAACCACGCGATCTGTCACCTCACCTCTGGCAGTAAGCATGATAACTGGAATATCGCTCGTCGCCCGAATGGTCCGGCAAACTTCGAAGCCATCCATTTCAGGCAACATCACATCCAATATCACAGCTTTGAATTCTCGCTTGCGTAGCATCGCTAGGCCGCTTGAGGGAAGAAGTTCTGAGCTGATGTTGATGTCGTAGCGTGCGCAATATTCTTTTAGCAAAGGCGCTAATTTTTCGTCATCATCTATGAGTAGTACATCTATCATTGTTGAGCAGCAACTTTGAAGTTGATTTGTGTATTGTGGTGTAAAACCTGCGATGCTGCAATTCTAGAATTCATTGTTCAGCGTTTTAAATTGCGTAAAGTTGCTGGGGTAGTCAAATGACTACCCCAATTTAGCGGCCAGAATAAGCTTAGTGACCCCAGCGCCCACGACCACGCTTACCGTGGTGCGATTCCATGAAATCCAGAATCTCCGCTTTTTGCTCGGCGTCCAGGCTATCGAGAAAGTTACCCAATGCACCAACTAGTTCTGGTGCAAGCGTATCTACTGTTGCAGTTTTAGTATTGAGCATGTTCAATGCCTTAGCTTGATCAAACGTTTCGGCCGCTACTAACTCACGGACATCATCCTGTGTTGAACCCATTTGTTCGTGCATGGTGCTTCTTGCCGTTAGCACTTGATCTTTTAGCGCTGACAATGCTTGTTGCTGTGTAGTATCAAGATCAAGCTTGTAAGCAATAAAACTTACAGCCATTGCTGCTTTCTTCTCATGCTGCTCGCTCATTTTTTTACCCGCATAAGCGCCACCGGTAGTAGCGATACCCAAGGCAAGGACGATGACGGCTGTGATTTTAGTTGACTTTTTCATAATGACTCCAGTTAGGTTTTGTGTGTGCAGGAGTAGTATCGGCGCTCACAGGTGTATGACCATTGCATTGCTGGAACAACTTGTAACAGGGTGTAACGGGCGGTAAAATGCGCGTTACACGTCACCCGTGTACCGCACTGGATTGTCTGGAAACCGCTATAAAAAATGAATAAATCCGAATTTGAACAATGGTCCGCTCGCACCGCCAAGTGGTCGGCTGAGTATTTAGACTCAATTGCAAGCCGACCCGTTCGTGCGCAAGGTAAACCGGGTGATATTGCCAAGCAAATTGAAAGTTCACCGCCAGAGTCTGGCGAGTCGATGGAATCGATTCTGGATGACTTTGAAAACATCATTCCCGATGGTATGACGCACTGGCAGCACCCCAGGTTTTTTGCGTACTTTCAAAGTAACTCAGCGCCAGCATCCATGATTGCCGAGCAGCTTGCAACTACCTTGGCATCACAGTGCATGTTGTGGCAAACCTCGCCAGCTGCAACTGAATTGGAAACGTGCATGGTTGATTGGTTGCGTCAAGCGGTGGGCTTAAGCGATGAATTCAAAGGTGTTCTACAAGACACGGCATCAAGCGCAACTTTGTCTGCAATATTAACCATGCGTGAACGCGCCCTTAACTGGCGTGGCAATGTAGAAGGCTTGAGCAACAAGCCACGCATCCGTATTTACGCATCGTCGCGCACCCATTCATCCATTGATAAGGCGATGTGGATTGCGGGGCTTGGTCAGGAAAATTTAGTAAAGATTGCTACCGATGAAAACTTTGCATTAAAAGAAGACGAGTTAAAGCAAGCTATTAGTGATGATCGTGCTGCAGGGTATCTTCCAGCCGGCATTGTTATATGCGTTGGTGGTACATCCATGGGCGCTACCGATCGCGTGGGTCAGGTGTGTGCAATTGCACAAGAGGAGGGTTTGTACACACATGTAGATGCAGCTTGGGCCGGGTCGGCGATGATCTGTGAAGAGCTACGTTCGATGTGGGCAGGTGTGGATGGGGCTGATAGTTTGGTCCTCAATCCCCATAAATGGCTGGGGGCGTCAATGGAGTGTTCGGCGCACTTTTTAAAGAACCCTGAAACTCTGGTTAAAACATTAGCCATCCAACCTGAATACTTGAAAACCCATGGCCAAGATGGATTGGTTAATTACAGTGAGTGGGGTATTCAATTAGGCCGACGTTTTCGAGCACTGAAACTTTGGTTTCTAATGCGAGCGTACGGGCTTGAAGGATTGCGCACACGGATTCGAAACCATATCCAGTGGGCGGAAAATCTGTGTGAGAAATTGAGAGCGCAACCAAAGTTTGAGATAGTGACTGA
>CALHOU010000174.1 GCA_938035945.1 uncultured Granulosicoccaceae bacterium | reverse complement strand
TACTAAATAAGGTGCAATTGGTCTTAGGCATCAACAACAATAATTTTTTATGGAGGAGCATCATGCAAAAGTCTCTGCACATCGATCCGGGTAAATGCACCGGTTGCCTGCAGTGTGAATCAGCGTGTTCATTGGAAAATGAAGGCATGTTTAATCCGGCAAAGTCGCGGATAAAAGTATTCACATTTCATGATGAAGGGCGTTTTGTACCCTATACGTGCACCCAGTGCGATGAAGCATGGTGTATGCAAGCTTGTCCTGTGGATGCGATCGTGATCAACGCTGAAACTGGCTCTAAAGATGTACTCGAAGATGTTTGTGTTGGCTGCAAGGTGTGCACCATTGCCTGCCCATTCGGCACCATTAACTACAACACATCCTCTGGCAAAGTAGTCAAATGCGATTTGTGCGGTGGCGATCCTGCTTGTGCCGATGCCTGCCCAACTCAAGCCATTACCTATGTTGATGCCAATGCCACAGGCCTCGATAAGATGCGCGCATGGGCTGCTAAAACCGACAACGCAACGAGCTAAAGGAGAATACTAATGTCGTGGACTAAGAAAATACTACGAGTCAATCTCTCCAGCGGTACTTGCACTGAAGAGCCATTGAACATGGAGTGGGCTAATGATTACCTGGGCCAACGCGGTCTAGCCACTCGCTATATTGTTGAAGAAACAGATCCTGCCTGCGACCCACTCGGGCCAGACAACAAACTTATCATGGCAACCGGTCCTTTGACCGGCACTATGGCATCCACCGGCGGCCGTTACTCGGTTATTTGTAAGAGCCCGCTAACCAATGCCATTGCTTGTTCAAACTCTGGTGGCTTTTTTGGAGCGGAACTCAAATTCGCCGGTTGGGACATGGTTATTTTTGAAGGCCGTGCTGCTAGCCCCATGTATTTAAGCATTGAAGACAACGTGGCAAAGCTGCACCCAGCCGACGATCTTTGGGGTAAGTCTTGCTGGGAAGCAGATAAACAGTTGCGCACCAAACACCAAGACCCGCAAACACGCATTGCGATTGTTGGCCGTAGTGCCGAGCAAGGGTGTTTATATGCAGCCGTTGTAAACGATCTGCACCGCGCTGCTGGTAGAAGTGGTGTTGGAACAGTGATGGCCTCAAAGAACCTTAAAGCGGTTGTATGTCGTGGCACATTGGGTTTAGGCAACATTGATAACCCTGAAGCTTTTATGGAAACCACTAAAGCTGGTAAAGCGGTATTGGCTGAAAATGCGGTTACCGGTCAAGGCCTTCCAGCCTACGGCACGCAAGTGCTTATGAATGTTATTAATGAAGTTGGTGCGCTGCCTACTCGTAACATGCGTGAAACTCAGTTTGAAGGTGCAGCCAATGTTTCTGCAGAAGCGATGGCCGAACCTCGTAAGTCTGATGGCAAGCCAAACCTGACCACTAACGGCGCATGTTTCTCTTGCACCATTGCCTGTGGCCGTATTTCTACAATCGATCGCACGCACTTCTCTGTTAAAGATAAACCAGAATACTGGATTAACTCTGGTGGTTTGGAATATGAAGCCGCTTGGGCACTTGGTCCAGACACAGGTGTAGACGATATCGATGCACTAACCTACGCAAACTTTCTCTGCAACGAAGATGGTATGGATCCAATTTCATTTGGTTCAACCGTTGCCGCTGCGATGGAGCTGTTTGAAGAGGGTGCAATCACAACCGAACAAACCGATGGCGTTGAACTGAAATTTGGTTCAGCAGAAGCGCTATGTTGGGCAGCTGAAGTGACTGCAAAAGGTGAAGGCTTTGGCCGTGATATCGGCATGGGCTCGAAGCGATTATGCGAAAAGTATGGTCGACCAGAACTCTCCATGACGGTTAAAGGTCAGGAATTTCCAGCTTACGACCCTCGCGGCATCCAGGGCATAGGTTTGGCTTACGCCACTTCTAACCGTGGTGCTTGTCACTTGCGTGGTTACACCATCGCCTCTGAAATTCTGGGTATTCCGGTCAAGACCGATCCTCTAGAGTCTGAAGGCAAGGCGGATTTGGTTAAGGCATTCCAGGATGCAACCGCAGCGGTTGATTCGGCTGGCCTATGTGTGTTCACCACCTTTGCATGGACAATGGATGACATTGCTCCGCAAGTGGATGCAGCGTGTGCCGGTGACTGGTCACCAGAGCGAATGATGGAAGTGGGTGAACGTATCTGGAATATGGAGCGCGAATACAATGCTAAGGCTGGTTTAACAGCTGCTGACGACAGGCTCCCAGAACGGTTAACGACTCTGCCTGCCAACGCAGGTCCTGCTACCGGTAAGGTGTCGGAACTTGATAAGATGTTGCCAGCTTATTACACCGTCCGTGGTTGGAATGCTGACGGCACCGTAACAAGCGATACTCATCAACGATTAGGATTGCCTGGATAACACTACATGCACCACGTAATTATTGGCGCTGGCCCGGCGGCAGTTTCTGCCGCCGAGCACATCAAAAAGCTTGACGCTCGAAGTGAAGTCACCATGCTGGCGGCAGAAGATGTTCCGCCGTATTCCAGAATGGCGATTCCTTACTACCTTGTTGGCAACATCAAGCAAGAGGGGACGTATCTGCGTAAAAACGCAGATCACTTTGAGAAACTGGGTATAACGGTGAAGCACGCAAGAGCGAGCGCAATAAACCCTCAGGCTAAATCGGTAGCACTCTCTGGTGGCGACTCAATCGGCTACGATAAATTGTTAGTAGCAACGGGTGCCACTGCCACCAAGCCGCCAATACCTGGCATCGACCTGGAGGGTGTTTACAACTGTTGGTCTTTGGCCGACGCGCACAAAATAATTGAAAAAGCCACTCCAGGTTCAGACGTTGTCCTTATGGGCGCAGGTTTTATCGGTTGTATTATTCTCGAATCGCTGGCCGCGCGCAAAGTGAACCTAACGGTTATCGAAATGGAAAACCGCATGGTTTCACGCATGACCAATCGCACCATGGGCACCATGATCAAAGATTGGTGTGTGGATAAAGGCATAAAAGTGCTCACCTCTACAAAAGTTGATCGAATCGACGCAGGCGATGGCCAGGCATTCGCAGTCACCACCAACACTGGCGACAAAATCCCCGCTGACTTGGTTATTTGTGCAACGGGTGTTCGCAGTAACACGGCCTTCTTAGACGGTAGCGGCATCAATATCGATATGGGTGTTGTGGTTGATGACTACATGCAAACCAGTGTTGACGATATCTATGCCGCAGGCGATGTTGCTCAAGGTAAAGATTTTTCAACGGGCGACTACTACGTACAAGCGATTCAACCCACCGCTGTTGAGCATGGCAAGGTTGCTGCTCAAAGCATGGTGTATGGGAATGTCCAAGCTAATCCTGGCAACGTTAATATGAACGTTTTGGATACAGTCGGTCTTATAAGTACATCGTTTGGTATGTGGATGGGCGTTGACGGTGGCGAGGAGTCCGAATTGGTTGACAAAGATAACTATCGTTATTTGAATTTGCAATTCAAAGACGATGTATTGGTAGGTGCGAGTAGCTTAGGCATGACGCAACACGTTGGTGTAATGCGTGGGCTAATTCAAACTAAAGCACCGCTAGGCGAGTGGAAAGATAAACTGATGGAAAACCCAACGCGTTTGTCTGAAGCCTATCTTGCTGGCGCACAAGCGCAACATCAAAACAACACCGCTTAAGCTAAAAGCGGTTTTGGCAGTCCATGAAAATTACATTTAAACTCTACGCAACGCTTGGCGATTTACTGCCCTCGAATGCAGTGCGTAACGTATCAACAATCGAAGTACCCGAAGACGCATCCTTGCACAACATCATCGACAAATATCATGTACCTCGCGAGCTTGCGCATTTGGTTTTGATCAATGGTGTATTTGTCTGCGATGCAGATCGCGATCAGGCTGGAATATTAAAAGAGAACGATGTTCTTGCGATATGGCCACCTGTAGCCGGTGGATAGTACGCCTGATATTCAATATGCCGACGACATGGGGCTGACGCACGGGGATTTTTTTCGGCTACTGCCCTCTGCCATGGGCGAGCATCCGTTTCGGGTTGAAGGTAATACTGTATACGGTGAAGTGCACGACGGTACCGTTGAGATTAACTTGGGTGAGCAGCAGGTTCGCCGTATAGCCTTAATGGAAATACCCTATGCCAAGGTGAGCTTCCATTTTCGTGGCGTGTCTCAGGTCCAGCAAGAGGCGTTTAAAGAGTATTTTGATCTGCGGTTTCAGCGCGGCGGCGGCTAGGCGCTGGGTTTATCCTCAATGCGGCAATTTGGCGCAATTGTCATGCTACCCACGGCTCATTTATGCGTAAATCAATTGCGTAAAGCTTGCCCACTCGGGTACATTTAGAGTCTGGTAATTCTTTCGTTCAGCGAAGTTCGTAACGCCCAAGGCACCCCATGAGTCACGACGTCGATACCGACCCAAAAAACACTAGCGACGAGCATAATGTCGTCGACAAATTGCACAGACCCTTGCGCGATTTGCGGGTGTCTGTGACTGACCGGTGCAATTTTCGATGTGTGTACTGCATGCCCAAATCGGTATTCAGTAAAGAATACAAATTTCTACCGCGCTCCGAACTACTTAGCTTTGAAGAAATTACGCGAGTTGTTAAAACCGCGGCTCAGTTTGGCGTTACCAAAATTCGATTAACCGGTGGTGAGCCGCTCATCCGCAACGATCTTGAGCAATTGGTTGAATGGATTGCCAATGTCGATGGTATTAAGGATATTAGCCTTACCACTAACGCAAGTTTGCTGACTAAAAAGCGTGCCGTCTCCTTACGCTCGGCGGGTTTGCAACGGCTTAACGTTAGTCTCGATGCTATCGATGACGAAACCTTCAAACGCGTCAACGATGTTGATATTGGCGTGCAAGATGTTCTAGATGGAATTGAACATGCAACGCTTGCAGGCTTTAAATCCACTAAAGTAAACATGGTGGTCAAAAAAGGTCTAAACGATCACAGCATATTGCCCATGGCGAAATTCTTTCATGGCACAGGCCAGATTCTTCGCTTTATAGAATTCATGGATGTGGGTAGCACTAATGCATGGGATCTATCGCACGTTGTTACCAGCCAAGAAATTGCTGATCGAATAAATGCAGAGCTACCAATACAGCCTGCCGAGGCGAACTACCGCGGCGAAGTCGCTAAGCGTTGGCAGTATGTCGATGGTGGTGGTGAGATAGGCATTATCACTTCGGTATCAGAACCGTTTTGCGGTGATTGTAGTCGTGCACGTTTGTCGGCAACAGGCAGTGTGTACACTTGCTTGTTTGCCACGTCTGGTCACGATCTACGTCCCCTATTGCGAAGCCAGGATGACGCCGCTCTGGCCAGGGAATTCAAACGAATTTGGTCAAGCCGCGAAGATCGATACTCAGAGACACGCACTCAGGTCTCCGTAATAAGACCTAAAGTAGAAATGTCGTTCATTGGTGGTTAGTTGATGGATGCGTCGAACAACGAAGAAACTGTTGCGCTTGACGAGGCCTGTCAGGATGCATGGCAAGCCTACAATGCTATGTTCGACTCCAAGCAGTGCCACTATGAATTTCTGGAAATACTGGAAAATAAGAAAAAGAAGTTCAACCTATCCCCGACCCAAGAGGATCAGGAAAAATTAGCACAATTCTTGAGTGACCATGATCATCAAGTCAAGCGCTTTACGCAGTTGGCGCAAGAGCTCAAAGCCTCCAGTCCAGAATCCCATCTATTGTTGTTTAAATTCATTGCTCAATTAGGCGATGGAGAGCCCAACAAGAAGACACAGCACTAAGAGCGCAAATCGCACTACACTATCCTCTATTCCATAATAGAGATACTTCAACAATGCGAAGCCTGATAATTCTCATCGCCCTGGTTTTAATGACGGGTTGCACCGGTCTACCAAAGAACGTCGTACCTGTTGCTGAATTTGATGGTGAGCGGTATTTGGGAACATGGTACGAAATTGCCAGGCTTGATCATCGCTTCGAGCGTGGGTTAAGCAATGTAACAGCCACTTACTCACCCAGAGAAGACGGTGGTTTAGTGGTGCAGAACCGCGGTTATTCTACGAAGAAAGGTGAGTGGCAGGATGCCACCGGTAAAGCTTACTTTGTGGGTGATAAAACAACCGGGCATTTAAAAGTCTCTTTCTTTGGTCCGTTCTATGGCAGTTACGCTGTGTTTGAGCTCGACAAAGAAGATTATCAGTACGCGTTTATCAGTGGTAACACCACCAAGTATTTATGGTTGCTCTCAAGAACGCCTGAGCTAAGTTCAGACACAATGGAAAAATTTAAATCTAAGGCAAGTGCATTGGGTTTTGATACCAATGCACTTATTATGGTGAACCACGACCCCGTTGGAGAATGATATGGCGAGCAATGGTTGCGTTATTTTTGCAAAAAATGTAAACGAGATGTCGCAGTTTTATCAATCAGTGTTAAACCTAGCGTTGTCTGCTGCAGATGATTCGCATCATGTACTAAGCAACAATGATCTAGAGTTAGTTGTTCATGCCATTCCAAAAGAAATTGCACAGAACATTCAGATTGAATCACCCCCAACACTAAGATCAAACACAGCGATGAAACCAGTTTATAGCGTTGAGTCATTGGAGGCCGTTAGGTATGCCTGTGATAATTCGAATGGCGGTTTAAAAGCTGCTACAGATGCATTCGAAATTAGAGGTGCCACGGTGCTTGATGGTTGGGACCCAGAAGGTAACGTCATTCAATTTAAACAAGCTACATTGTAAAATTATTCAGGTACTACGCCATGTTATACATAACCGCGCTTAGCGCATCTGTTCTTGCGGGTCTTTGTGTGATGCTTTCACTCAACGTTGTAGGGATTCGGCGAAAAGAGAAAATCAGCGTCGGTGATGGCGGAAATGAAGATTTGCTCAGGGCCATGCGCGCCCAGGCCAATTTGCTTGAATACGCACCTATCACGCTTATTCTTTTAGCCTGCGCCGAAATCAATGGCGTGCATCGTTTGTTGTTGTTCCTGTTGGCGATGGCCTTTATTGCTGGCCGCGTTCTGCATCCAGCCGGCATAAAGACAGCCCAATCCTCAGGCAGTGCGCGCGTGTTAGGTATGCAACTCACATTGGTTTCTATGTTAGCTCTCTGTGTTGTTAATATTTTGTGGGTTGTCTGGCGACTTATTTCGTGAACTTTGACTATGTCATTGTTGGTGCAGGTTCAGCAGGTTCCGTATTGGCAAATAAACTGAGCAAAAGTGGCAGAGATTCTGTGCTGCTGCTTGAAGCAGGTCCGAGTGATAAGCGCATGTATGTGCAAATGCCACTGGGCTATGGGAAGGTTTATTACGACAAAAATGTTAATTGGAAGTATCAGACAGAGCCCGTTCCGGGGTTAAACAACAAGCCTTCTTACTGGCCGCGTGGCAAGGTGTTAGGCGGCTCAAGTTCGATCAACGCCATGGTCTATGTGCGTGGCCATCCCAACGACTATCAAGAGTGGTCCGATTTTGCAAGTGGTTGGGATTGGTCAGAGGTTGAGCCTGTGTTTCGGCGCATGGAAGATTGGTCGAACGGGGCGGACGAATACCGTGGTTCAGGTGGCCCATTGTCTGTTCAAGACATTTCTGATGATGCGCACCCATTGTGTCAAACGTATATAGATGCGGCAAAGCAATGCCAAATACCTTTTAATGCCGATTACAACGCGCGCACAATGGATGGCGCGGCTTTATATCAGATCACAACAAAAAATGGCTTGCGTGCGTCTTCATCCGTTTGTTATCTGCATCCTGCAATGCACCGGCATAACTTAACGGTAGAAACCCATGCGCAGGCGACGAAAATAGATTTTGAAAATCAAACGGCGACCGGGCTTAGCTATGTACAAAACGGCATGCAGCATCGTGTGAAAGCTCGCCGAGAAATAATTATTTGTAGTGGCGCTATTAATTCTCCCCAACTTTTACAATTGTCTGGCATCGGTCCAAAACCATTATTGGAACAACATGGCATTGCTTTAGTGCATGAAAATGAGCAAGTCGGGCAAAATTTACAAGATCATTTAGGCGCAGATATCGTTTGCCGTACGAATGTTGATACGCTAAACCAACAACTTCGCCCATTGCTTGGAAAATTAAAAGTGGGTTTAGAATTTTTACTGCATCGTTCAGGGCCGCTTACCCTGAGCCTGAATCAAGCCGGTGGTTTCCTCTCTACAAATCCGGCATCAAACTCACCAGACCTGCAATTGTACTTCTCGCCCGTTAGCTACACGCGTGCGCCGGTTGGCACGCGGCCACTTATTAATCCCGATCCGTTTCCAGGGTTTTTGATTGGCTACAATCCTTGTAAGCCGAGTAGCAAAGGCCATTTAAAAATTCGCTCCGCAGATTACAACGATGCGCCTATCATGCACCCTAATTATATGGACACCAAGACCGATCAAGAATTAATGCTAGCGGGTATGCGATTGATGCGACAACTCACCGCAGCGCCTGCATTTAAAAACGTTATTGAAGAAGAGGTTTATCCCGGGCCCAGCTGCGAGTCAGATGAACAGCTAATGGCGTTTGTTAAAGATAATGCGTGGACCGTGTTTCACCAATGTGGAACTTGCCGCATGGGTGACGATGGTAAGGCGTCTGTGGTGGATGCTCGACTGCGGGTACACGGTGTTAAAGGTTTGCGGGTTGCTGATGCGTCCATTTTTCCTACTATTCCTACTGGCAATACAAATGCGCCAGCTATTATGGTCGGCGAAAGAGCGGCTGACTTTATACTTCAAGACAATATCGAGTAAACAATGAATCAAAGCAGGCATATCAGTTATGGCGAAGCGCCGAGTGTCACAGAGGCTGTAGAAACACGCCGATCTATCCGCGCGTTTAAAAGCACGATGCCGCCTGATGGTGTCGTTACTCAGATACTGGAAAGCGCGGCGCGAGCTCCCAGCGGCACTAATATCCAACCATGGAATGTGTATGTGGTAACCGGAGATACAAGAGACAAGCTGTGCGCAGCCGCCTGTGCCGCGTTCGACGACCCCGATGCGAAGCACGAAATAGAAGTATCGTATTACCCGGATAAATGGTTTGAACCTTATCTGGCACGACGACGCAAAATTGGCTGGGACCTATACGGTCTGTTGGGCATAGGCAAAGGAGAACGAGAAAAGACCCACGCGCAACACAAACGTAACTACCAGTTTTTTGATGCACCCGTTGGATTGATGTTTACCTTGCACAGAGATTTGGCCACGGGTAGTTGGATGGATTACGGCATGTTCCTACAAAATATTATGCTACTGGCGCGAGAAGCAGGCTTGCACACGTGCGCGCAGGCAGCATGGTCTGACTATCACAAGGTGGTACGTGAGCAACTGCAAATAGATCAGTCAGAAGTCATCGTGTGTGGCATGGCCTTGGGTTATGCTGACGAAGCAGCGATAGAGAACCAGCTTGTATCTGAGCGCGCTCAATTGTCTGAATTTGTTCGGTATTTCGACTGAGTCAAACTGCTGATCTGGCACTGGGGCCACGGTTTTGTGCAGTCTAAGCTGCCACAATACTCGCCACATAGCGCAAAAGCCTGCCTGAACAATGGTAGGCATTTTGAAACAGTTTTAATGCACTAGACGGTCTATATTCTTTTAATGATTAATCGAATGAGTTTTTTCCAGGATTTGTTGACCTCGGTTTTTAATCGGGATACAACAGATGGGCTGGACGCCGATGCACGTAGCTTGGAAGAGCTGTGTGACGCATTGCTATCAGAGCGCGGTGAGGTTTCTGGTAACCGTATTGCCAATCAAATCCTGGTGCGATTTGATCACAGCGACGACAAAGATCGTTTGGCATTTTTCCAAATGCTGTGCACACGTTTCGATATTGACACCGATAAGGTTCAGTCTGCTGCGAATACCTTGGCGCAAAACGACACCACACAAAATTTAAAACATCTTTTAGCTTGCGTAGAACCCAAGCGACAAGAGTTATTCCGTCGGCTTAACCGCATCCCTGGGGCTACCGGTATGCTGGTGAATATGCGTGCAAGTCTGCTAACGCACATGAAGGCGCACCCAGAGCTTGAACGTATTGATATCGATTTTCAAAAACTGTTTCGAGCCTGGTTTAATCGCGGATTTTTAGTGCTGCGGGAAATCGATTGGCAAACACCTGCCAATATTCTAGAAAAACTTATTGCCTATGAGGCAGTACATGCCATAACCAGTTGGGATGCTTTGCGCAGGCGACTTGCCCCAGTGGATAGAAAGTGTTTTGCTTTTTTTCATCCATCAATGTTGGATGAGCCACTAATCTTTGTCGAAGTCGCACTTACGCAAAAAGTACCAAAATCTATTTACGAAATTCTATCGCAGCGCCGTGACGTGTCACACCCCGAAGCGACAAACACAGCTGTGTTCTATTCCATTTCAAATTGCCAGGCGGGCTTGGCTGGCGTATCGTTTGGTAATTTTCTAATAAAGCAGGTCGCACAAGAGCTCTCAATCCAGCTCAGTGGATTAAAATACTTTCGCACCTTGTCACCCGTTCCTGGGTTTATGCGTTGGGTTGATGAAGCCTTGGTTGATTCAAATGATGATGATTTGCGCGGCAAACTTGAGGTTGTCAAACGCATATCAGAAAAGTCCATCTCTGAACCTAACGATGAAGAACAGCAGTTGCTCATAGAAACTGCCGCTCGATACCTTGTATTGGCAAAACGGGGTGATTCACAGCCACTCGACGCAGTAGCGAGATTTCATTTGGGCAATGGTGCAGCGCTAGATCGTATTCTTCCTCAAGCGGATGTCTATGAGAAAGGCTTAAAACAATCGGCAGGTGTTATGGTCAGTTACTTGTATGACCTTGATAAAGTGATTGAAAATCATGAAGGTTATGCTACCAATCGCGAAGTGGTGTGTTCTACTGAAGTACGCTCATTAATGCGTGAAGGCAGAAAGTTTCCACGTCGTGCCGGGTAAGTACCCGTCTATCTGCGTAGAGAAAGTTCCACACGCCTGTTAGCCCGTCGGCCATCTTGGTTTGAATTGTCTCTGATTGGGTACTGTTCACCATAACCCACGGCTGTTAGTGAATTAGGATCCACCCCTTTAAGAATGAGATAGTGCCTTACGGCATCTGCTCGCTTTTTCGATAGTCTTTGATTGCTTGAAGCACCGCCTGCGTTGTCAGTGTGAGCACCAATTTCATAATAACGATCTTCGTTTTCTAAAAGCACCAAGGCTACTGTATCTAGCATTTGCCGTGCGTGTACATTCAAATAGGTCCGCCCAACATCAAATACGACAGCACTTAAGGGAGTGTTTTGTGTTGCATCACAACCAAATTCGTTAACCTGTGACGTGTTTTCGGTCATGCAAATATCCAGCGTATCGGGTACCCCGTCTTGATCTGTATCTTCCAGGCAATCGTCATCTTTGCCCTGCGTTTGCGCACACGTTGTTGCAGTATTTTTACGCGTTGGTTCGTTAAGCTTAAAATTTATCAACAGGTCCACGGAGTGCTTACTGTTCTGACTAAAGCTAAGCGTGTTGTCATAGCTTGACCAGTTGCCGGCGGATGGACGGCTCGCGCTATACGAAATCAACTCAAATTGGTTTGGGAATATCCACGTAGTTGTTATTTGAGTGAATGCCGAATCGGTTAGTTCGATGTTATGCGGAATAGACGGCGTGCGTAGAGCAAATTGATCGTGGCCGGCTTGTTGTATTTCAACCCCATATTGATGCTGATAGCGTGCAAAAGCACCACCGTCTTGCAACTCTATTACATTCGGATTTTTCTTGTTAAGTTCAGTGGCCGCCTTTTTACTGTTTCCAAAAAACACTATTTGCTGCGGTATTACGCTGCCTGGTAGTGTGAGCTTAAGCGTTGGGAAGTCAGTTGAAACAGAGTGTTGAGCAGTATGAGAGCGGCCGTCAGCATCAAGAATAATCAGTAAGTCACTGACGGCGTTGCTTTGCGGAGGAGTCGGGGGTGCATCCTGTGCCAGAAGCGGGGATATTTGTACTGCTAACAGCATGGCTGCTAACGCGGTCGCATTTTTTAAACTGAACACGATTGATCCTACGATTCCATTATCAACCAGCACTATAGAGTGCTGGGCTTGTTACAATGTTCTAAATATGGCCATGCCAATGGCAGCACAGCTAGAGCAGAACTCACGCATGACAAAACAAACGTATCTTACCGGAATAACCACATCTGGCACACCGCATCTGGGCAACTACGTTGGCGCTATTCGTCCCGCTATTGCGGCTAGCAGGGTCGCTGAGAATGAAAGCTTCTATTTTCTGGCTGACTACCACTCACTTATCACTAGCCATGACCCAGCAAGCGTACGAGAGTCAAGACAAGAAATAGCCGCAACCTGGTTGGCCATGGGTTTGGATACAGATCGTTCTACGTTCTATCGTCAATCAGATATCCCGGAAATTCCAGAGCTAACCTGGATTTTGTCGTGCATGACAGCAAAGGGGCTGATGAATCGTGCGCATGCCTATAAGGGAGCGATGCAGGAGAATGTGGACGCAGGTTCGAAGGACCCAGATAAGGGTATTACTATGGGCTTATTTAATTATCCCGTTTTAATGTCGGCTGATATCCTAATGTTTAAAGCCACCAAAGTACCTGTAGGTAAAGATCAAATTCAACACTTAGAGATGTGCCGGGACATCGCCCAGCGCTTTAACCATATCTACAAAGAAGTGCTTGTTATTCCTGAAGTGGAAGTGGACGACAACACAGCGCTTATCACTGGGCTTGATGGTCGGAAAATGAGTAAGAGCTACAAGAACACGATACCGCTATTCTTGCCAAGCAAAAAGTTCAGAAAAATGATCATGAAGATCAAAACCAATTCGCTTGAACCCGGTGAACCAAAAGACACAGAAGCCAATACGGTGTTTGATATCTACAAAGCGTTTGCCACATCGGAACAAGTCAGCGCTTTTGCCGATGACTATGCCAATGGCATTGGCTGGGGTGATGCAAAACAAAAGCTGTTTGAATTACTCGAAGCACAACTGGCTGAGCCGCGTGAAAAATATGATGAACTGATGGCAAAGCCTGAAATAGTAGAAGAAGTGCTACAGGCAGGAGCGGCAAAAGCACGTGTTCATAGTAAAGAGCTTATGCGCGAAGTGCGTGAAGCTGTAGGCTTATCATGAACCCTGTCCTGGTCAATCTGTGGCGTGGTAACGCGATCGAAAGCCGTCATCGAGGGTCGGTTGCGGTTGTGCAGTCGGATGGTCAGCTCTTGTTGTCGATGGGTGACGTGTTGCATCATACGTTTCCGCGCTCGGCGATAAAGTTTTTGCAAGCCATTCCTTTTGTTGAGTCCGGTGCTGTGGAGCACTATGCGTTATCCGATGAGCACATAGCGATCGCTTGTGCGTCGCATAACGGTGAAGATGTGCACTATGGTTTGGTTTCTGACTGGCTTGACCGGATTGGCCTTGATGCCAATGATCTAGAGTGTGGCGCAAGCCTGCCTATGTATGAAAATGCGCAGTTTGATTTACTTGGCCGCGGCGAAGGGCCCACTCGGGTTCACCATAATTGTTCGGGTAAACATTTGGGTTTGTTATCCACCTGTTTGCATTGTGGCGACCCAACTAAAGACTATAGGCTTTATAGTCACAACGCACAGCGCCGCTGGTTTGAAGTGCTTGAATCCATGACCAGTTCACGCGTTATGCAATTGCCGTGGGGATACGATGGTTGCGGCATTCCATGTTTAGCATTGCCTTTGCAACGTATTGCCTTGGCGATGGCAAAATTCTCAGATGCGGCGGGTCAAGATGCACATCGAACCGATGCAATTGCACGCATCCAATCAGCGATCACGCAACATCCCTATTTGGTAGCCGGTAAAGAGCGTCTCTGTACCGACTTAATGCTAAAGCTTGCGCCTAAGGTATTAGTGAAGATTGGTGCTGAAGGGTGTTATACCGCGTGCATACCAGAGCAGGGTATCGGTATCGCAATAAAAATTGATGATGGAAATTCTCGCGCTGCAAATGTCGCGCTCGGTGCAGTATTACAAAGACTGGGTGTGCTAAGCGATAGCGTGGCTGCTGAGTTAGAAGAACACATTGCGCCTGTGCTGACGAATTCGCGTGGCGATGCTATTGGCAGAATAGAGGCTTCTTCTGATTGGCAGCATGCGTTCGTTAAAGAACAGTTGCCCCTGACGTTAAATTAGAAAATGGTAGCTTGGTCTATTTGAAGATTAATGGTGAGTCTTCACAAGCAACCAGCTTTTCATAGTCCCTCACTTCTTCTGGTTTAGCGTACAGATACAGCTGGTTTTGCAGCCTGGCTAATTTGCGGAATTCAAATAGCTTTTGCATTTGGGTCAAGTTGCGCTCCGCATCAAGTATAGAGTCAGACAAAGTCTGATCTTCATTCTGTAAATCGACCAAGCTTAGGTAGCCGGGTTGTTCGCTTACCCATTGCGCCACTTGAATCATCTCACCGGACACTACCAGTGATTGAAACAAGGCTGTGTAAGGGCCAGACAAAGACGGCCACTTTCTTTGCGCGGCATAAATAAGTTCGTCTTGTATAGCTCTAATTTCATGCCGAATTTCAATGCCTCGCAGATGTAGTTGCGCAGCCGTGTCTTTATACATGTTCATTTTTTCACGGATGTGTTTTGCCGGGCTGTCGCTTAGCGGAATGCTGTGTCTATCGGCGAGTGTTCGATAGAGTTTCGCGTATTCGTTATTTGGCAGGCTTCCCCGACCTGACGACCACTTTAAATACCATGGTTGCCACGCGGATAAGTAGTCTTCGCTGGTAGAGCGGGATAAGTCCGTGCTGTGGGCGTATTCGAGGGTATAGAAGTGTGCTTCGCGCATACTCACTTGCCCATCGCTATTGGTATCTGTTTCAACGCCTAGAATTTCGCCTTGCCGATCGTAGCCGTCGAGCGCTGCGAAGAAAAACGTAGTGTAGTCTCGGTAGTCATCAGAATCGATGCTGGCTGAACAACCTTCTGCTAGTCGGTATGCAGACTCTGCTGTGAAACCGCATCGCATGTTCGATGAGAGTTCCAAGCCTTGTTCTGGATTTTTATAAGCTAAACGATGGAAGCCGCCTGAATAGCACTGGGTAAATACAAAACGGCTTGCCGCGTTTGATTTTTCCATCAAGGAATGTAGTTCTGCAGCTGTCATACTGGTGTCGTCCCACAATTCCATCGTGACCTTGTCTGGCGTTGTCTTTGATTGTTTACCGTGACCATTGAAAACAAGCAAGGTTGGGTCGTCGGGCGCTGCTTCGAACAGGTCGGCTAAAGCATTGCTTAGCGAGCTGGCTTCCGTACCACCAATAACTGACTTAATTTCGTGATTTTTAAACCGTCGTGCATTGGCAATTTGATTGTCAAATAAACGGGCAACGGGCTCTAGTTGCTCGGCCAGTTGGTCAACCGGACTTGGCTCATCACCTTCTACTTTTGTATGCAAGTAGTGCACATCTGGAGCGGGATCGTCGCCATCTGTAAAGAAGGTGACCACAGGCATATTCACTTTGTTTAGTACATCCTGTATCCAGGAGACGTTTAGTTCAATCTGCCCTTGGGAGCCATTGATGTTGTATCCGCCACCAATAAGGATGGCTTGATCTGCCCGTGCGCTGCTTAACGGTAATAAGCAAAGCCCGATGAGCAATAAACTTGCGCGCAATAAAGCCACTAGCCCGTTCTCCTTATTCGAAAGCCAATGTCTATTATTTTATATATAACCCACATAGCCACGCCGGTTAGCGCGAAGCCGACCAACACATCATTTGGGTCTTTGTAAAAAATGAAGGCCAGTGCAACACAGAAAATGGGTATAAAGATACCGGCAAAGTATCCGGTCAATCTGTTTTTTGATAAGAGCTGATAGTCAATCACAGCGACTAAGCCAAGGATTCCGGCAAACACAGCGGATCCCATAAAGCCTTCTTTATAGCTTTCAATAAGATTGCGTTTTGGTTCTTGATCGATTAAATCTAAAATTGTACATTCGCCCATAAAATAACCTATCGCAAAATTAACCACGACATACACAGGCCAGGCAGCTAGGGTCATGACGACCCAGATCAGCACGCTGATAAACATATTTTTTCTTGAGCTACGCACGTAAGTCGGTTACTTTTCGATTAAAAATGAGCCAATAGCGAGAAAATCTAAACCGGTTGAATAAAAGCAGCGAATTGCATCCCGAGGAGATTCGCAGACCGGTTCACCTTGAATATTGAAGCTGGTGTTAAGTACAACGGGTACGCCAGTACGCTCGCCCAGTTGCGAGATCAAGCTGTGATAAAGAGGGTGATGTTCGGATCTAACCGTTTGCAGGCGGGCGCTGCCATCTACATGCGTAATGGCTGGCATGATCGACTGCTTATCTTCTCTAACTTGGCAAACCTTTAACATAAATGGTGCTTCAACTTCGATGTCGAAAAATTCTTTCGCCGCTTCAACCGTTGCTGATGGTGCGAAGGGCCTGTAAGCCTCGCGAAACTTCACTTCAGCATTGATCTTGTCTTTCATATCCGGAAAGGCTGGGTTGGCTACGATACTTCGAGAGCCAAGCGCACGCGGACCTATTTCCATTCGGCCCTGAAACCAACCGCCAATTTTTCCAGCTTCCAAGAGGGCTGCTGTGTCAGTAGCGATATCCGTGCAAGTTTTATAGTTCAGTTTGAATTTTTTTAGAGAAATTTCTATCTCTTTATCGGTATATTCATTACCGACATATGGGTTATCGTGCACGAAACCACGTGGTTGCTTTAATTCCTGATGCAAAAGTGTGTAAGCTGCGCCAATAGAGGTGCCGTTGTCACCCGCTGCAGGCATAATGTAGACATCATCAAACCCTGCTTCGCGCAGCAATCTGCCATTCATGACACTGTTAAGTGCAACGCCTCCAGCGATAATAAGATGTCGGGCGCCAGTTTTTTGTCGCAAAAAAGCCGCCATTTTCAAGGCACATTCCTCGAGTAACACCTGAAAGGCCGCCGCTACATCGTGATGATGTTGCTCGAACTCGCCATCTTTTTCCCGCGGCTGACCAAACACGTCGTAGAACTTTTGCGCACACCTTTGGTAGCCCCAGAACTGATAACTGAAGTAACTCAGGTCGACTTCAATTTGCCCTGTATCTGAAATTTTTACCGTCTTGCGTGCTTGCTCAATGAACCTTTTTGGGTCGCCTAACGGCGCCAGCCCCATGGTTTTGCCTTCATCGTAATTTGGTTTAAAACCGCAAAACTCGGTAACAGATTCGTAAATAGAACCGAGCGAGTTCGGAAAATAGGATTCGTTAAAGCAAGTAACCTGATTGC